>JADGGF010000100.1 GCA_019690055.1 Micromonosporaceae bacterium | reverse complement strand
CGGTCGGGGCGCGGCGGCGCCTGACCCGCCCGCACCGTCGGCCGGCCCGGCCCCGCTCTGGGCTCGCGCCAACAGCAGGGCCCTCACCTGGACCAGGACGTTGCCGATCGCCGTCGCCTCGGCCGGGCCGGCGACGACCGGCAGCCCGCAGGCGTCGGCGGTGGCCTGGCAGAGCAGCTCGTTGTGCGAGCCGCCGCCGATGAGGTGCACCACCTCGACCGGCCGGCCGGACAGGCGTACGGCGTCCTCGACCGCCCTGCGGTGCGCCACGGCGAGACTGTCCACAATGCACCGGACGATGCCGACCCGGTCGGTCGGCACGGTCTGGCCGGCGCGGCGGCACGCCTCGACGATCCGCTCCGGCATGTCGCCCGGCGGCAGGAATGCCGGATCGTCGATGTCGATGATGGTGGTGTTCGCCTCGCGGGTCGCGGCCGCAGCGAGCAACTCGGCCAGGTCGGCCCCCAGCCCCTGGGCCCGCCAGGTGCGTAGGCACTCCTGCAGCGGCCAGAGCCCCATGACGTTGCGCAGGTACCGGATCGTCCCGTCGATCCCACGCTCGTTGGTGAAGTTGGCCGCGCGGCTCTCCTCGGTCACCACCGGCTCGGTCAGCTCCACGCCCACCAGGGACCAGGTGCCGCAGGAGATGTAGGCGAACCGGTCGTGCGAGGCCGGCACCGCCGCGACCGCGGAGGCCGTGTCGTGGGAGGCGACCCGGATGACCTGATTGGACTGTCCAATCTCCTCGGCCACGTCGGGGTGCAGCGGCCCGGCCAGCGTGCCCGGCTCGCGCAGCGGCGGCAGCAGCCCGGCGTCGAGGCCCAGCGCGGCCATCAGGTCGGTGTCCCACGCGCCGGTGCGCGGGTCGAGCAGGGCCGTGGTCGAGGCGTTGGTGAGCTCGGCGCCGATGTCGCCGGTGAGCCAGTACGTGAGCAGGTCCGGGATGAGCAGCATGGTGCGGGCGTTGGCCAGCGCGGCCGTGCCCCGGCTGGCGGCGAGCTGGAACACCGTGTTGAACGGCAGGACCTGGATACCCGTGCGGCGGTACAGCTCGGCCGCGCTCACCTCGGCGAAGACCCGCTCCGGTACGCCGTCCGTGCGCGCGTCGCGGTAGTGCACGGGGTTACTCAGCAGCACGCCGTCGGCGTCGAGCAGGCCGTAGTCGACGCCCCACGAGTCGATGCCGATCCCGTCCAGCCGCGGCGCGGCCCGCAGGCCCTCCACAATGGACCGATACAGGGCCAGGATGTCCCAGTGCAGCCGGCCGCCGACGCGTACCGGTTCGTTCGGGAACCGGGCCAGTTCCTCAAGCGTGAGGTGGCCCTCGGCGAGGCCGCCCGTCGGGCTCACGCCGCTGACCCGGCCCAGCATCACCCGGCCACTCGAGGCCCCGAGGTCGACCGCGGCGACCGTGACCACCTCGTCATCCCTCCTTTCTCTGGGTGCGGGTCGTGGCGTGCCCTGGCGTACGCCGGCCACCCGGTCGTACGGCGTCCGTCACCTCGCCACGACCGCGACCGGCGCGTCCGGGCGACCCCGCTAGCGCAGGAACGCGGCCGCGACCCCGGCGTCGACGGGAATGTGCAGTCCGGTGGTGTGCGACAGCTCCCCGGCCGTGAGCACGAAGACGGCGTTGGCCACGTGCTCGGGCAGCACCTCGCGCTTGAGCAGGGTCCGCTTGGCGTAGAAGGCGCCCAGCTCCTCCTCCGGTATGCCGTACACCGCGGCCCGCTGGGCGCCCCAGCCGCTGGCGAAGATGCCCGAGCCGCGGACGACCCCGTCGGGGTTGACCCCGTTCACGCGGATCCCGTACTCGCCAAGCTCCGCGGCGAGCAGCCGCACCTGGTGCGCCTGGTCGGCCTTGGCGGCCCCGTACGCGACGTTGTTCGGCCCGGCGAAGACCGAGTTCTTCGACACGATGTAGACGATGTCCCCGCCCAGGCCCTGGGCGATCATCACCCGGGCCGCCGCCTGGGAGACGAGGAACGATCCCTTCGCCATGACGTCGTGCTGGCGGTCCCAGTCCTCCTCGGTCGTCTCCAGCAACGACTTCGACACCGACAGTCCGGCGTTGTTCACGACCAGGTCGACGCCACCGTACGCCAGGGCTGCCGCCCGCACCATCCCGTCCACATCGGACGCACTGGTCACGTCCCCGCCCACGGCGACGGCCACGTCGGGCCCGCCGAGCTCCGCCGCGGCCTGCTCGGCGGCCGGGGCGGAGCGGTCGGCCACCACGACGCAGGCGCCCTCGGCGGCGAGCCGGCGGGCCGTGGCCAGACCGATCCCCGAGCCGCCACCGGTCACCAGCGCGATGCGGCCGGTCAGCGGCTTCGGCTTGGGCGCCCGGGCGAGCTTGGCCTCCTCCAGAGCCCAGTACTCGATGCGGAACTTCTCCGATTCGTCGATCGGCTCGTACCGCGAGATCGCCTCCGCCCCGCGCATCGCGTTGATGGCGTTGATGTAGTACTCGCCGGCCACCCGGGCGGTCTGCTTGTTCGCCCCGAAGGAGAACATGCCGACCCCGGGCACGAGCACGATCGCCGGGTCCGCGCCGCGCATCGGCGGCGAGTCCGGGGTGGCGTACCGCTGGTAGTAGGCGGCGTAGTCGGCTCGGTAGGCGGTGTGCAGCTCCCGCAGCCTCGCCACAGCGTCCTCAAGGGACGCTGACGGCGGCAGGTCCAGCACCATGGGGCGGACCTTCGTCCGCAGGAAGTGGTCCGGGCAGGAGGTGCCCAGGGCGGCGAGCTCGTGGAGCTTGGCCCGGGACAGGAAGTCCAGCACCCGCGGGTCGTCGGTGAAGTGCCCGACCTGGCGCCGGTCGGTGGACACGAGCCCGCGGATCACCGGGGCCAGGGCGGCCGCCCGCTCCCGCCGCTGCGCCTCGGGGAGGGGCTCGAAGCCGGGCATCACCGGCCCGAACGGCTCGGCCACCCCGCGGCTGTCGATGAACTCCTGCGCCCGGCGGATGATTTCCCGCGAGTGGGCCTCGCACTCGTCGCTGGTCGCGCCCCAGGCCGTGATGCCGTGCCCGCCGAGGATCACCCCGATCGCCTCCGGGTGGGCCCGGTGGACGGCCGCGATGTCCAGCCCGAGCTGGAACCCAGGGCGGCGCCACGGCACCCAGAGCACCCGGTCGCCGAAGCACTCCTTCGTCAGCGCCTCGCCGTCCGCGGCCGTGGCGAAGGCGATGCCGGCGTCGGGGTGCAAGTGGTCGACGTGGGCCGCCTCGACCAGGCCGTGCATCGCGGTATCGATCGACGGGGCCGCCCCGCCGCGCCCGTGCAGGCAGTAGTCGAACGCGGCCACCATCTCGTCCTCCCGCTCCACGCCGGGGTAGACGTCGACGAGCGCCCGCAGCCGGTCCAGGCGCAGCACGGCGAGCCCGGCCGGGGTGAGCGTGCCGAGGTCACCCCCGGACCCCTTCACCCACAGCAGTTCGACCTCCGTCCCGGTCACCGGGTCGATGGCGACGCCCTTGGCCGAGGTGTTGCCGCCGGCGAAGTTGGTCGTCGTCGGGTCGGCGCCCAGCCGGTTGCTCCGGGCCACCAGTTCATCCACAGTGGACATCATCTCGTTCTCTCCGGTGTCGGACCGGTCCCGCCCCGTGTCAGGAAGGCGTCCTTCTTCGGCATTTGGCGTCACCAAGGCGTCCTTCCTGACGCGCGTGTGCAGGAGGGCGTCCTTGTTGGGCATTTGGCGTCAACAAGGCGTCCTTCCTGACACAGCATCAGGCCTGACACAGCGTCAGGCGCCCCAGCCCGCCTGAACGCCCCCCACCCGCTCGGCCTTGATCTTTTCGTAGTACCCGGACCGTTTGTAGGCGGCGATCGGGTCGGGGTCGATCCCCATCTCCTCGCGCAACTGCCGTAGCAGCGGTCGGACGTCGGTGTTGTAGGCGTCCATGAGGATGGCGTTGGCCTCCAGCACGTCGCCGGCGTCCTGGGCCGCGGCCAGGGCCGCGTGGTCGACGAGCAGGGCCTTGGCCGTGGCCTCCTGCACGTTCATCACCGACCGGATCACCGCCTGGATCTTCGGCTCGATGTTGTGACACTGGTCGAGCATGAACGCGATGTTGGCCTCGGGCCGCAGCGCGTCGGCCAGCACGATCTCGTGCATGATGCGGAACAGCTGAAACGGGTCGGCCGAACCCACCATGAGGTCGTCGTCGGCGTAGAACCGCGAGTTGAAGTCGAAACCGCCCAGGCGCCCCGCCCGCAGCAGGGCGGCCACGATGAACTCGATGTTGGTGCCCGGCGCGTGGTGACCGGTGTCAACGACCACCTGGGCCCGCTCACCCACGGCGAGGCAGTGCATGTAGGCGGTGCCCCAGTCCGGCACGTCCGTCATGTAGAAGGCGGGCTCGAAGAGCTTGTACTCCAGCAGCATCCGCTGGTGGGAGCCCAGCCGGGCGTACGTCTCCCGCAGCGCCTCCTCCATCCGGTCCATGCGGCGCCGGGCGTCGTCCTGGCCGGGGTAGTTCGTGCCGTCGGAGAACCACAGCTTGAGATCGGTCGATCCCGTTGCGTCCATGATGTCGATGCACTCGAGCAGGTGGTCGATCGCCTTGCGCCGGACGCGGGGATCGGGGTTGGTGACGCTGCCCAGCTTGTAGTCGTTGTCCTGGAACACGTTGGAGTTGATCGCCCCGAGCCGTACGCCCTGCTCGGCGGCGTGGGCGGCCAGGTGCGCGTAGTCGTCCACTTTGTCCCACGGAATGTGCAGCGCCACCGACGGCGCCACCCCGGTGAACCGGTGGACGGTCGCCGCGTCGGCGATCTTCTCGTACGGATCGCGCGGCACGCCCTCCTGCGGGAACACCTTGAACCGGGTGCCGGAGTTGCCGTACGCCCAGGAGGGGGTCTCGATCCGCTGCTGCTTGAGCGCGTCGAGAACCGTCCTCGTGTCAACCATCCGTGTTCCTCCTGATCACTGCCCGCCTCCTGATCTCTGCCCGCCTCCTGATCACTGCCCGGTGGTGTCCGCGACGATGATGACGACGAGTTGACGCGGCCCGTGCACGCCCTTGACCCGCTGGAGCTCGATGTCGGCCGTCGCCGACGGGCCACTGACGAAGGTGAGCGGCGCCCGAGGGTTGAGCCGGGCGAGGAGCTCGGGCACGGCGCCGACGATCTGACCACTGTGGACGACGCAGACGTGCCGGTCGGGCACCAGAGTCAGCGCCCGCCGCCCCTGGTCGGGCGAGCCGTCCAGCACGATGGTCCCGGTCACGGCACACGCCGCAGCGGCGCCGGTCACGGCCGTGTCGACCGCGTCCAGTTCGGCCGCCGGACCGCCGTCGTCCACCTCCACGGCGACGCCACCCACGTGCGGACCGTCCGGGCCCGACTCCAGCCAGGGCAGCCCGGGCGCCACCCGGACCCGGCCACGCACCTGCTCGGCCACGGCGGCGGCCACCCCGTCCGGCGTCACGTGGACCACCGTCGCCCCGTAGTCGCGCAGCCGGTCCTCGAACAGCTCGATCACGTTGTCCATTGTGGACGAACGTCGATACTCCCGGAGTACGGTCACCGGCGCCGGGTTGGGGCCGAGCGCGGTCCGTACGCGGGCCAGGATCTCGTCACGGGCGCTGGTCATTCCCCAGCCCCCGGTTTGGTGGGCCGGGACCGCCACCACTCGCGCAGGCTCTGCCGCGGCGGTCGGGGCGCGTCGCGGGCCACGGTCCATCGCGACAGCGGCCACGGCAGGCGGGAGATCCGGTCGCGGCGACGCCCCAGCAGGCGACCGAGCCGGGCCAGGCGGATCGCGGCGGAGAACCGGCGAGGCGACCGGAGGGTCCAGGCGATTGCCCCGAACACGCCCCGCTCCAGGCTCGCGCCCTTCGATGCGACCGCGCGGGCCCGCAGGTGCACCAGCATCGAGGGGATGTCGATTCGGACCGGGCAGGCGTCGAAGCACGCGCCGCAGAGCGTGGAGGCGAACGGCAGGTCCGGGTTGTCGGCCACGCCGGTGAGCTGCGGGGTGATCACCGCGCCGATCGGTCCCGGGTAGACCGAGCCGTACGCGTGGCCGCCCACCCGTTCGTAGACCGGGCAGACGTTGAGGCAGGCGCCGCACCGGATGCAGTGCAGAGCGGCCCGGCCGTCCGGGTCGGCCAGGGTCGCGGTGCGTCCGTTGTCGAGCAGCACGAGGTGGAACTCGCGGGGACCGTCGCCCGCGGTGACGCCGGTCCACATCGACGTATAAGGGTTCATGCGCTCGCCGGTCGCGGAGCGGGGGAGCAGTTGCAGGAACACCTCGAGGTCGGCGAACGTCGGGATGACCTTCTCGATCCCCATGACCGTGATGAGCACCTCGGGCAGGGTCAGGCACATCCGGCCGTTGCCCTCCGACTCCACGATGACGACGGTGCCAGTTTCGGCGACGGCGAAGTTGGCCCCGGAGACGGCCACGCGGGCCGAGAGGAACTTGCGCCGCAGGTAGGTGCGGGCGGCCTCGGCGAGCTGAGGCGGGTCGTCGGTCAGGTCGGGCCGGACCCCGGGCATGGCCCGCCGGAAGATGTCGCGGATCTCGGTGCGGTTGCGGTGGATGGCGGGAACCACGATGTGCGAGGGCCGGTCGTGGCCGAGCTGGACGATGAGCTCGGCGAGGTCGGTCTCGTGCGCGGTGATGCCCGCGGCGGCGAGCGCCTCGTTGAGCCCGATCTCCTGGGTGACCATCGATTTGATTTTCACCACTTCGTCGGCCCCGGTGGCCTGGACGAGCGAGGTGACGATCGCATTCGCCTCGATCGCGTCCCGGGCCCAGTGCACCGTGCCGCCGGCTGCCGTCACTTGCTCCTCCAGCTGGACGAGCACCTCGGGCAGGCGAGCGAGCGTGTCGGCCTTGATTGCCTCGCCGGCGCGGCGCAGCTGTTCCCAGTCCGGCATCTCCGCCACCAGGGCGGCGCGTCGGGCCCGGATCGTCTCGGTTGCGTGGCCGATGTTGCGGCGCAGCTGCGTGTCGGTCAGCGCGGCCCGGGCGGCCACCGGGAACGGGGCGTCGCCGCGCAGGCGGCCGACGCCCCGCGGTGCGGTCGGCATGCCCAGAAACGTCATGCCCACCCCCACGACGCGATAGCGGGCTGCAGTGCCCAAGGAGTGACTTCCTGGGCGGGCGTGGTGCGCTGCAGTGCCCTGAGAGTGACTTTCTGGGCCGGAGAGGTGCGCTGGGGTGCCCAGAAAGTGACTTCCTGGGCAGGGGCAGGGGCGACGGGGGGCATCGTCAGCCGTCCGTGGAGGCGAGGATCTCGGCGAGGTGGACGGCCCGGGTCCCGGTGCGCAACCGGGTCAGGCCTCCGTCGATATGCATGAGGCACGATACGTCGCCGGCCGTCACCACCTCCGCCCGGACGGTGAGGATGTCGCGCAGCTTGTCGGAGAGCATAGCCGTCGACACATCACTATTCTTCACCGCGAACGTACCGCCGAAGCCGCAGCACGCGTCGGCGCCGGGCATCTCCACCAGGTCGATGCCGCGCACCGCCCGCAGCAACCGCAGCGGCCGGTCGCCCACCCGGACCATGCGCAGGGAGTGACAGGTGGGGTGCAGGGTGACCCGGTGCGGATAGCTGGCCCCGACGTCGGTGACCCCGAGCACGTCGACCAGGAACTCCGACAGGTCGTACGTGCGCGCGGCCAGCGCCTCCGCCCGGTCGGCGAGGGCGGTGTCGCCGAGGCGGCGGGCCACGGTGGGGTGCTGGTGCCGGGCGCAGCCGACGCAGGACGCCGAGGGCGCGACCACCACGTCGTACGGCTCGAACGTGGTGACGTGCCGGCGGATCAGGGCCAGCGCCTGGTCGGGGTAGCCCGAGTTGATGTGCATCTGGCCGCAGCAGGTCTGCTCCCGTGGCAGGACGACCTCGTGGCCGAGCCGCTCCAGCAACGCCACCGTGGCCTGGCCCGCCCGCGGGAAGAACGCGTCCACCAGGCACGTAGCGAATAGGGCGACTTGCATGGACGAGGCCTCACTTGAAAAGTTTCAACGGCGCCTGCCGTGACCGTAGGCGCCGGCCGCGCGCCCTGTCAAGGCCCGGGCACCGCTCCCATCAACGCCGCTGATCGGTCCCGGCCGGCGGTGCCGCTAGCATCGGGTCTGTCGACTGGCGAGTCAGGAGGCGGCTGTGGCACGGCGGCCCGCTGCGGGGACGCGTATTCCGTCCATCAAGGACGTGGCGGCGGCGGCCCAGGTCTCGGTCGGCACCGTGTCCAACGTCCTGAACCGGCCGGAGCTGGTGAGCCCAGCCACACGGGACCGGGTGGAGCGGACGATGGCCGACCTGGGTTTCGTGCGCAACGAGTCGGCCCGGCAGCTGCGGGCCGGAACCAGCCGGACGCTCGCCTACGTCATGCTCGACGCCAGCAACCCGTTCTTCACCGACGTGGCGCGGGGAATCGAGGAGGCCGCCGACGAACTGGACCTGTCGCTGTTCCTGTGCAACAGCAACAGCCGGGCGTCGCGGGAGAGCTCGCACCTGGCCCGGCTGCAGCAGCAGCGGGTGCAGGGCATCCTCATCACTCCGGTCGACGCGGAGTCCGAGGGGCTGGCCGAGATCGCCCGGCGGGGCACCCCGGTCGTCGTGGTGGACCGTACGCGGCGGGACGCCGACCTGTGCTCGGTCTCGGTGGATGACCGGCGGGGCGGTCGGCTCGCCGTCGAGCACCTGATCGAGTTGGGCCACCGGCGCATCGCGTTCGTCGGCGGTCCGCTGTCGATCGGGCAGGTCCGCGACCGTATCGACGGAGCTCGCGCGGCGTGGCGGGCGGCCAATCGCCCCGCCGACGCCCTGGTGCACGTGCCGACCGACGCCCTGACCGTGGCCGACGGTACCGCGGCGGGCGCGCGCCTGCTCGCCCAGTCGTCGCGCCGGCGGCCGACTGCGGTCTTCTGCGCCAACGACCTGGTCGCCCTCGGCGTGCTGCGGGCCGCCCTGCAGGCGGGGCTGCGGGTGCCTGACGATGTGGCGATCGTGGGGTACGACGACATCGACTTCGCGGCGGCGGCTGCGATTCCGCTCACCTCGGTCCGTCAGCCTCGCGTGGAACTCGGCCGTACGGCCGCCCGCCTCGTCATCGACGAGGCGACCAACGTCGCGCACGAGCACCAGCAGGTCGTCTTCGAGCCCGACCTCGTCACCCGCGCATCGACGCTCGGTGTCCGGTAATTCTGGTGCTCGCTGGCGCTCGCACGGGCCTCGGGCCTCTTGATGCGTGGCCTTCCCTCGTCACCTCGGTCGTTGGCCGACCTCGGTTCCTCAGTCCAGGCCACGCGGCCCGAGGCCGCTCGTTTCTCGCGCGCAACTCGGTCCACGCGGCTCGAGAGGCCGAGAACGCCGCCGGTACGGGGCCATACCGGCGGCGTCGTCCCGGCCACCCGGGTGCGGACTGACGGTCCACTGTAGACCGTACCCGGCGTGATCCTCGTGGTCAGGAGTTGGCCTGCTTCGACTCCTGCATCTGCTTGATCCACTCAGCGGCCGCCTGGGCGGGCGTGAGCTGGCGCGCGAGCACCTGGCTGTCGATTCGCTGCGTGATGGTGTTCACGTCGGTCGCCCACGCCGGTGGCACGAACGACGGGCCGTAGTTGTCGTTGTTGGCACTGATGAACTGGGCCACCACCTGCTCGTAGGGGCCGAGCAGCGGGGTGATGTGCGACCGCACAGCTGGGCTCGACGGCAGACCGCGGTCGGAGAGGATCAGCTCACCGGCCTCGGTGGAGTTCACCAGGAAATTCACGAACAGCGCGGCCTGCCGCGGGTACGGCGTGTCCACGTTGATCGTGTAGTACTGCGAGGGCAGCAGCGTCATGCCCGGCTGGTTGTACTGGGTCTCGCCAGGGATGCGCAGCAGGGTGAAGTCCTCGTCGGCGCCGCCCGCCTCGTTGCCCGCCGCGGTCGCGTAGGTGCCGAGCTGGTTGCTGTAGCCGAAGAACATCGCGGCGCGGCCCTGGCCGAACAGCGTCTGCTCCGGGCCGACCGTCATGAGCTCGAAGGTCAGGTCGGCCGGCGGCATGCCGCCCCCTTGGAGCAGGTCGAGCTCCATCTCCCACATGTCCGTCAGGACTGCCTCGGAGACGGTGATGTTGCCCTTGGAGTCGTAGAGCGGCGTGCGCTGCCCGGCATACGCACCGATAATGTCGAATATCCGCATCTCCACGCCATAGATGCCGTCGGGCGTCTTCGCCGAGATCTCGTTCGCGAGATGGACGAACTCCTCCCACGTCCAGGTGTCGTCGTCGGGAAGCTCGACGCCGGCCTGCTTGAAGATCTCGGGGTTGGCCATGAGGGCGATGGAGTTCGCGCCGGTCGGGACGCCGTAGACGTTGCCCTCGTAGGTGGCGGAGACCAGGATCGATTCGGGGAAGACGCTCGTGTCGAGGTCGGAGGCCTCGCTCAGGTTCAGCAGGTTGCCGGACTGCGCGTAGCTGAGCGGGTAGGCGCCACCCATGGTGATGATGTCGGGCGCGTCACCGGCCGCGAACCGGGTCGCGAGGTTCGTGAAGTAGTTGCCGAAGTCCTGTGGCTGACCAACGATGTCGATGAACGGGTACTTCGCCTCGAACAGCTCGATGACCTGCTGCGTGGTCTTCGCGCGCTGTTCGCTACCCCACCACCAGAAGGTGAGCTGGACGGGGTCCGTGGGCAGCGGCCCCGGTCCCTGCTCACCGGATTCGGGCGCGCCCTGGCAGGCGGACGCGGCGAGCACCGTCACCGCGGCACCCGCCGCGAGCATCGCCCTGCGTGTCTTGAAACCTTTCACTGCGGATGCCCCTTCCTTTCCCTTCGGATCAGGTGGCCGTTACCGCTGAGTACGTGTCACAGGCCTTACGTCGTCGTACCAGAAGCTCACCAAGTTGACGAGCGCCAATGCGTTCCGGCCCCGGTGGGGTAGGCCGGCGCCAGAGAAATCGCTTTCACGCAAGTTAAGAGCAGATTGCTTCCCTGTCAAGGTCGCCAGGTTGCAGCTCGGTCAAGGTTGGTCGAGCGTGCCCACACGGGGGTACATATCGATAGGTCGGTCTCGGCGAGACGATCGTCGGTGGTCAGCCACCGCGAATGGCCCGTCACCGTGGATGGTCCGTCACCGTGGATGGTC
>JADGGF010000099.1 GCA_019690055.1 Micromonosporaceae bacterium | reverse complement strand
GCCCCGGCCCGGCCCGCTCCGGGGGCGCCCGCCGGCGCCCGGACGCAGCCGATCCGCGGCGTCGCGGCCCGGATCGTGTCCAACATGGACGCCTCGCTGCAGGTGCCCACCGCGACCAGCGTGCGGGCCGTGCCGGCGAAGCTGCTCTCCGACAACCGCATCGTGATCAACAACCACCTGGCCCGGGGGCGGGGCGGGAAGGTCAGCTTCACGCACCTGATCGGCTGGGCCCTGGTGCGCGCGCTCGCCTGGCACCCGGAGATGAACAGTTCGTACGCGGTGGTGGACGGCAAGCCGGTCACGGTCATCCCGGAGGCGGTGAACCTCGGCATCGCGATCGACCTCGCCCGCCCGGACGGCTCCCGCAGCCTGGTCGTCCCGAGCATCAAGAACGCCGAGGCCATGGACTTCCGGCAGTTCTGGCAGTCCTACGAGGACCTCGTGCGGCGCGCCCGCCGGGGTGACCTGACCACCGACGACCTGACGGGGACGACGATCACGCTGACCAACCCCGGCGGGATCGGCACCGTTCACTCGATGCCGCGCCTGATGCCCGGCCAAGGCACGATCGTCGGCGTCGGCGCAATGGAGCACCCGGCCCCGTTCGCCGGGATGAGCGACGAGCAACTCGCCGAGCTCGCCATCAGCAAGATCATCACGCTGACCTCCACGTACGACCACCGGATCATCCAGGGCGCCCAGTCCGGCGAGTTCCTCCGGACGATCCACGAGCTGCTGCTCGGCGAACACGACTTCTACGACGAGATATTCACATCGCTGCGGATCCCCTACGAACCCGTGCGGTGGACCCGCGACGTGGCCCACACCTCGGACGGGCAGATCGACAAGGCGGCGCGGGTCATCGAGCTGATCGACGCCTACCGGGTGCGCGGCCACCTCATGGCCGACACCGACCCGCTGGAGTACAAGCTGCGCCGCCACCCCGACCTCGACGTCCGGGAGCACGGGCTGACCCTGTGGGACCTCGACCGTACCTTCCCGGTCGGGGGCTTCGCCGGGCAGCAGCGGATGAAGCTGCGCGATGTGCTCGGCGTGCTGCGCGACTCGTACTGCCGGCGGACCGGCGTCGAGTACATGCACATCCAGGACCCGGAAGAGCGGGCGTGGATTCAGGCCCGGGTCGAACGCCGGCACACCAAGCCGACGCCCGAGCAGCAGCGCCACATCCTCATGCGGCTCAACGCGGCCGAGGCGTTCGAGACCTTCCTGCAGACCAAGTACGTCGGGCAGCGGCGGTTCTCGCTGGAGGGCGGGGAGAGCCTGATCCCGCTGCTGGACGAAGTGCTCTCCGCGGCGGCCGAGGCGGGCCTGGACGAGGTCGTCATCGGCATGGCCCACCGCGGGCGGCTCAACGTGCTGGCCAACATCGTGGGCAAGCCGTACGAGAAGATCTTCCAGGAGTTCGAGGGCAACGTGGACCCGAAGACCACCATGGGCTCGGGCGACGTCAAGTACCACCTCGGCATGACCGGCAAGTTCACCACACCCGACGGCGAGCACGTGACCACCGTCAGCGTGGTCGCCAACCCCTCGCACCTGGAGGCGGTCGACCCGGTGCTCGAGGGCATCGTGCGGGCCAAGCAGGACAAGCTGGACCTGGGCTTCCACGGGTACACGGTGCTGCCGGTGCTGGTGCACGGCGACGCCGCGTTCGCCGGCCAGGGGGTGGTGGCCGAGACCCTCAACCTGTCCCAGGTGCGCGGCTACCGCACGGGCGGCACCGTGCACGTGGTCGTCAACAACCAGGTCGGCTTCACCACGCCGCCCGAGCAGTCCCGCTCGTCGCTGTACTGCACGGACGTGGCCCGGATGATCCAGGCGCCGATCTTCCACGTCAACGGCGACGACCCGGAGGCGGTCGTCCGGGTGGCGCGGCTCGCCTTCGAGTACCGCCAGGCGTTCCACAAGGACGTGGTGGTGGACCTGGTCTGCTACCGCCGCCGGGGCCACAACGAGGGCGACGACCCGTCGATGACCAACCCGAAGATGTACCAGATCATCGACGCCAAGCGCTCCGTGCGGAAGATCTACACCGAGGAGCTCATCGGTCGGGGCGACATCACGCTCGAGCAGGCCGAGGAGTTGCTGCGCGACTACCAGGCGCAGTTGGAGCAGGTCTTCAAGGCGACCCGGGACACCCCCGCCGCGCCGGTGTCGCCCCGGCGGACCAAGCCGCGGCCGACGCCCGAGCCCGAGGTGGAGACGGCCATCCCGGCCTCCGTGCTGGCCGAGATCGGTGAGGCCCACGTCCGGCTTCCGGAGGGGTTCACCCCGCACAAGCGGGTGGCCCAGATCCTGGAGCGCCGGTCCAAGATGGCGGTCGAGGGCGGCATCGACTGGGGCTTTGCCGAGATCATCGCGTTTGGCTCGCTGGTGCGCGAGGGACGGACGGTCCGGCTCTCCGGGCAGGACTCGCGGCGCGGCACGTTCGTGCAGCGCCACGCGGCCATCGTGGACTCCGTGACCGGCGAGGACTACCTGCCGCTCAAGGTCTTCGAGCAGTACGGCGGGCGCTTCTTCGTGCACGACTCGCTGCTGTCCGAGTTCGCCGTCATGGGCTTCGAGTACGGCTACTCGGTGGAGAGCCCCGACGCCCTGGTCTGCTGGGAGGCCCAGTTCGGCGACTTCGCCAACGGCGCTCAGTCCATTGTGGACGAGTTCGTCTCCTCGGGTGAGGTCAAGTGGGGCCAGGTCTCGTCGCTGACGCTGCTGCTCCCGCACTCGCACGAGGGGCAGGGGCCGGACCACACCTCCGGCCGCGTCGAGCGATACCTGCAGCTGTGCGCCGAGGACAACATGCGGGTGGCGATTCCGACCACGCCGGCGAACTACTTCCACCTGCTGCGCCGCCAGGCCCTGTCGCCGAAGAAGAAGCCGCTGGTCGTCTTCACGCCCAAGTCGCTGCTGCGGCACCGGCTCGTGGTCTCGGCCGTGGCGGACTTCACCTCGGGCACGTTCCGGCCCGTGCTCGGCGACACGTCGGTCAACGCCTCGGCGGTGAACCGGGTGCTGCTGTGCACCGGCAAGGTCTACTACGACCTGCTGGCCGGGCGTGAGGAGCGGAAGATCACGGACACGGCCCTGGTCCGGCTGGAGCAGCTCTACCCGCTGCCCGTGGAGCAGCTCAAGGCCGAGCTGGCCCGGTACCCCAACGCGAAGGACATCGTGTGGGTGCAGGAGGAGCCGGCCAACCAGGGCGCCTGGAGCTACCTCGCCATGAACCTCATGGAGGAGCTGCCCGACCTGCGCATCCGCCGGGTGTCCCGGCCGGAGGCGGCGGCCCCGGCCACCGGGTCGGCCAAGATGCACGACGCCGAGCAGGCCGAGCTCATCGAGGCCGCCTTCGCGCGCTGACCACCCCCTCTCGCCCGCGGTCGTGGGCGTCCGCATCACTCGCCCGCGGTACGCCCACGGTCGCGGAGTGTCCTGGAGGAGACGCCCGTGTACTTCACCGATCGAGGATTGGAGGAGCTCGTCGAACGGCGCGGGGACGAGACCGTGTCGATCGAGTGGCTCGCTGAGCGCATGCGCGACTTCGTCGACGAGTACCCCGAGTTCGAGACGCCGGTCGACCGCTTCGCCACCTGGCTGGCTCGCCTCGACGAGGTGGACGCCGAGTAGCCCTCGTGTCGGGAAGGACGCCTTGTTGACGCCTTATGCCTAGGAAGGACGCCTTCCTGACGTCTGGGGCCCAACAAGGACGCCTTCCTGACGAGGGGGCGGATCTCAGGCGGTAGCGTCGCCGGTATGCGAGCCGTGTACGCCTCCGCCATCAACGCCGACGACCCGCTGGCCGGCCTGACCATCGGGGACCGGCCGGACCCGCAGCCACCCGCCGACGACTGGACGGTCGTGCAGGTCACCGCCAGCGCGCTCAACCACCACGACCTGTGGTCGCTGCGCGGCGTCGGGCTGCCCGCCGACCGCCTGCCGATGATTCTCGGGTGCGACGCGGTCGGCGTGGATGAGACCGGGAGAGAAGTAGTCGTCTATCCCGTGCTGCCCGACCGGGACGATCCCCGGGGGTACTCGCTGCTGTCCGAGCGGTACCAGGGCACGCTCGCGGAGCGGGTCACGGTGCCGCGGAGCAACCTCATCCCCAAGCCCGCCAACGTCTCCCGGCTGGACGCCGCCTGCCTGCCCACAGCGTGGCTCACCGCCTACCACATGCTCGTGTCCCGGGGCCGGGTCAGCGAGGTCGAGGCCGTCCTCGTGCAGGGGGCCGGCGGTGGCGTGGCCACGGCGGCCGTGGTGCTCGCCGTCCATCTCGGCAAGCGTGTGTACGTGACCAGCCGCGACCCCGGCAAGCGCGAACGGGTCGCCGCGCTCGGGGCCACCGCGCTCGAACCCGGTGCCCGGTTGCCCGAACGGGTCGGCCTGGTCATCGAAACCGTCGGTGTGCCGACCTTCGACCACTCGCTCAAGTGCGCCGCCCCCGGCGGCCGCATCGTCGTCTCCGGATCGACGGCCGGGCACCTGGCCACGGTGGACCTGCGGCGGATCTTCGCGATGCAACTGGAGATCCTGGGCTCGTCGATGGGCACCTCGGCCGAGTTGGCCGCGCTGCTCGACCTGCTGGACCAGGGCCTCCAGCCCGTCATTGACGAAGTATTCGCATTCTCGGATGCTCGCCGCGCCTTCGAGAAGCTCGCTGGCGGCAGCGTGTTCGGCAAGATCGTGCCCGACCACCGCCGCTGCCCCGGCGGGGCGGCCGGCCGACCCGCTGACCCGGGCGCGGGATCCGCTGACCCCGCTGGTGCAGCTGGCCACGGTGCCGGGCGGCCGGTGCGGGGACCGGCCAGCCCGGACACTCGTCGCTGGCCGCGAGTCAGGCGGCCTCGGCGACGGCCACGGCCGGGCGAAGCACCGCCTCAGGCTGACCCTGGGCGGCCTCGGCAACCGCGGCGGCCACGGCCGGGGCGACCCGAGGGTCCAAAGGAGACGGCACGATCGCGTCGGGGGTGACCGAGTCCGCCACCACGTTCGCGATCGCCCTGGCGGCGGCGATCTTCATGGCGTCGGTGATCGTGCTGGCCCCGGCGTCGAGCGCCCCCCGGAACACGCCGGGGAAGGCGAGCACGTTGTTGATCTGGTTGGGATAGTCGCTGCGCCCCGTCGCGACCACCGACGCGTAGCGGCCGGCCACCGCCGGGTCCACCTCGGGGTGCGGGTTGGCCAGGGCGAAGATCGCCCCACCCGGCGTCATGCCAGCCAGCGCGGACTCGTCGATGGTGCCGCCGGAGACGCCGATGAGGACGTCCGCGCCCTGCAACGCATCGGCGATACCGCCGCTGACGCCCCGCGGGTTCGTGACGTCGACCAGCGACCGCTTCTCCGAGTTCAGATCGTCGCGACCCGCGTGGATCACCCCGCGGGAGTCGACCACGGTCACGTCACCGGCACCTCCGGCGAGCAGCATGCGCGTTACCGCCACGCCGGCCGCGCCGGCCCCGCTGACGACGATGCGCAGGTCCCCCAGCTTGCGGCCGAGCAGCGCCGCCGCGTTGGTCAGCGCCGCCAGCACCACGATGGCCGTGCCGTGCTGGTCGTCGTGGAATACCGGGATCGGCAAGGTTTCGTCGAGGCGCCGCTCGATCTCAAAGCATCGAGGCGCAGAAATATCTTCCAAATTGATGCCCCCGAAGCTGGGTGCGAGGGCGGTGACCGTACGGACAATCTCGTCGGGATCCTGCGTGTCCAGGCAGATCGGCACGGCGTTAACCCCCCCGAACTGCTTGAACAACACGGCCTTGCCCTCCATGACGGGCAGAGCCGCTCGGGGCCCGATGTTTCCGAGCCCGAGCACCGCCGAGCCATCGGTCACTACCGCGACGGTGTGCCCCACCCACGTGTACTCGCGGGCGAGGGCCGGCTCCTCAGCGATCGCCTCACACACCCGAGCTACGCCGGGCGTGTAGGCGAGGGCGAGATCGTCGCGGCTGGACAGGGCAACCGTGGAGCGAATGGCCATCTTGCCGCCACGGTGCAGTTCGAAGACAGGATCGGGCTGGTGCACTGGCCGAGAATACGCCTGTGCTACAGCAGCCGGGGCCGGGGCCAGTAGCGCAGCACCACCCGTCCCTCGACGTCGGCCAGGCCGTACGCCCGTGAGTCGTCGGCGACCACCGGACTGTCGCCCTCCAGCCACCAGCCCCCGGGCTCGCGACGCACGGCCCGTTTGATCACCAGCAGGTCAGGTCGGCTGTGGAAGCGGCCCACCACGATGTCCCCCGGTCGGATGGGGCGGCCACCGCGACGCACCAGGACGGCGTCACCGTGGCGCAGCGTCGGCGCCATCGACGGCCCATGGACGAGAACCGTGCGCCACATTTGGACTCCTGGGCAGAAATTTCCCGCAACGGGAGTAGGTTGATGCCTGAGGATCATCGCACCAGTCCGTCGAGAAAGGATCCGACGATGCGACTGCCCCGTCTGCTGACGCCGCGTACCGTGGCGAGCGCCCACTGCGACCTGCCGTGCGGGGTCTACGACCCGGCCCAGGCCAGGATCGAGGCTGAGTCGATCAAGGCGATCTGTGAGAAGTACCAGGCCAACCAGGACACCGAGTTCCGCACCCGGGCCCTGATCATCAAGGAGGCCCGGGCCGAGCTCGTCAAGCACCACCTCTGGGTACTGTGGACGGACTACTTCAAGCCCGCCCACTTCGAGAAGTACCCGCAGCTGCACCAGCTCTTCAACGAGGCGACCAAGCTGGCGGGGGCGTCCGGCGCCAAGGGCTCGACCGACCCGGCCGTCGCGGAGCAGCTGCTCGCGAAGATCGACGAGATCGCCAAGATCTTCTGGGAGACCAAGCAGGCGTGACAGCCCGTCCGGCCGCGACCCGGCCGGAACCGTGACCGTACGGCCGGTACGTCCATGCCCGACGTGCCGGCCGTCGTTCTCCCAACCCAGCCAGCGGGCCTCCCAACCCAGCCAGCGGGCCACGAGCGCCGATCGGGCCGGCGGGCCGCCGGCCCGGCGTGGGAGCCATGACGGACGGGACCGTCACGTTCTAGAGTCGGTCCATCATGACCGGAAACGAGCAGGTGCCCCAGGCACCCCGCGCGGAACCCGGTACGGCGGCCCAGGAGTGGGAGCCACCCGCGGTCGGTGGCGTGGTCGAGCTGACCGTGCCGGCCGTGGCGTCGTTCCTTCCCGTGGTTCGAGCGGCGACGGCCGGGCTCGCCGCCCGGCTGAGCCTCACCCTCGACGAGATCGAAGACCTCCGTATCGCGGTCGATGAGGCCTGCGCGATGCTGCTGTCCCTGCCGGCCGGCGATCCCGCCGGGACCGCCACGCTCAGGTGCCGGTACGAGGTCCTGGCCGACGCGCTCGCCGTTCGAGTCTGCGCGCCCGTGGAGGACGGGGCGGCGTTGCCGGCCGAGCAGTCCTTCGCCTGGCGGGTGCTGACCGCCCACGCGACCGGCGTGAGCCATGGCATCGGCGACGGCTTCGCCTGGATCGACCTGCGCAAGGCTCGGCACTGACCGGGCCGTGCGCCCATCGGGCCCAGGTGACGCCCGCCCTCACTACTCCATGACGGCCCGGCGGCTCAATAGCCGCCCCTCCGGCCTCGGGCCGCGTGGACCTGGACCGAGGAGCGCCGGGAGCGCAGCGACCAGAGCGACGAGGGAAGGCCACGCATCAAGAGGACCGAGGCGCGTGCGAGCGCCAGCGAGCACAAGAATTACAGCCCTAATCACGGCCGATCGCGAGGCGGGTGCTCGGCGCCAGCAGGACGACGCACCCGGCGAGGCTGAGGACGACTGCGGCCACGCCGAGCAGGTTCCGGTTCGACAGCAGCGCGACACCCAATGGCAGCATCAACATGTGTAGAACGATCGCTGGGCCTCGGGCCCAGGCCCGCCGGCCGCGCAGCGCCCACGACAGCAGGCCGAAGGCCGCGCCGAGCACCAGCACGTAGCCGATGACCCCGATAGCGCCCTGCTGCGACGTGGCCCCGCCGCGCAGGTCGCTGATCAACAGCAGCAGCGCGAGCACGCCCAACGCCGCCGCCTCGCCCGCGAGCAGCCAGACGGCGATACGCAACGTGACGGGGTTGGGCAGGTTCGCCTCGGACACGTGAGAAACCCTACTCGGGGCCGGCGGGGGCGCTCCGGCCCGCAACCTGTGGAGTTCGGCACCGTCCGATGCTTGACACGCAGCGCGAGACGGAGATCTCCTGGCCCCGCCCGCGCCGGGGAGTGGGCTCAGATACAGTCCGCCCATGCGCGCGCTCCTGGTGGTCAACCCGAAGGCCACCACCACGAGCGAGCGGTCACGCAACGTGCTGGTCCGCGCGTTGCGGACCGAGATGGACATCCGGTTCGGCGACACGCGACGCCGAGGTCACGCCGCTGAGCTGGCCCGGCAGGCGGTTCGTGACCGGCTGGACGTGGTGGTGGCGCTGGGCGGCGACGGCACGGTAAACGAGGTGATCAACGGCCTGCTCACCGCGACGCCCCGCGTACCGACCAAGTACGCGGCGCGGTCGGCCGGCTCCACCACCACGACGCTGGTGGGTGCGGGTGACGAGCCCGAGGGGCGAGGCTTGACGGCCGCCGACCTGCCGGTGCTCGCGGTCGTCCCCGGCGGATCCACGAACGTGTTCGCGCGGGCCCTCGGGCTCCCCAACGACGCGATCGAGGCGACCGGAGCCTTGCTGGAGGCCCTGCACGCCCAGCGGACCCGCACTATCGGGCTGGGCCGGGCCGACGGACGGTTCTTTACGTTCTGCGCGGGATTCGGGCTGGACGCGGAGGTGGTGCGCGCCGTCGAGCGCGCCCGGTTGCGCGGCAAGATCCCGACCCCGGCGCTCTACATCCGCTCGGCCGTGACCCAGTTCCTGGTCGAAACCGATCGGCGCGCGCCGGCGATCACCCTTGAGGTTCCCGGCCAGCCACCCGAGGGGGGCCTCGGCACCGTGATCGTCCAGAACACGACACCCTGGACCTACCTGGGCAACAAGGCGATCAGCCCGTGCCCCGACGCGGGGTTCGACACCGGGCTGGACCTCATGGCGGTCCGAGCACTGAACGTGCACGGCACCGCACTCGTCGCCACGAACCTGCTCACGGGGCGTCTGTCCAACCTGCACGCTCGGCATACATTGACACACCACGATCTGTCGGGTTTCGTACTCACGGCCAGCCGCCCGACCGCGTTCCAGATCGATGGCGAGTACCTGGGGGAACGGACCAACGTGACCTTCACCGCGGTACCGGACGCACTGCGCGTATTCTGCTGACCGCCGCGCGCAGCGTGCCGGCAACGTCACACTGTGGTGGTAAACACGTCACCCAGCCGCGTCACTGGTGACTCTTCGTAGTCAGGAACCCCGGCGGACCCGGACAGGTCATCCGGTACGACGCCGACACGCAGGGTGAAATGCCGGCGCGAAGCGACACAAGGTATTACATTGGTCACGGACCGTGGCTGTCCGAAGCGTCGGACATTTGGAGCATAACGGACGAACGATGCGTGACGTCTGTCACGCGGAGTGGCCATCCTCCAAACTGCCCCTTGACATCGCCACAGTTCGTGAAAGCATTCACAAGCGAACCGAGTTTGAGGCCCCTCGCCCGCTCACGCGCGTAGTACGTGCAAGGTGCGCCGACACCCACGGATCTGCCTGGGGAGACGCGCGCGCCGCGGGCCCGGGACCCACGCAAGGACCACCACCACCAACCGAAGAGGCGCGCGTGCCCGAACGGCGCCGTGCCGCGAACCAAGGAGTGTTGCCGCCATGGACTGGCGTCACCGTGCCGCCTGCCGGGACGAGGATCCTGAGCTGTTCTTCCCGATTGGGACGTCGGGACCCGCCCTGCTGCAGGTTGAGCAGGCCAAGGCGGTCTGCCGGCGCTGCCCGGTCGTGGACGCCTGCCTGCAGTGGGCCCTCGAGACCGGACAGGACGCCGGTGTGTGGGGCGGGATGAGCGAAGAGGAGCGTCGCGCGCTCAAGCGCCGCGGCCTGCGCGTGCGCGCCCACTCGTTCTAGGAGCAGGCGTGCGGTCGCACCCGCTGCCACGCAAGACCGCGTCAGACAACAGGATCTCCGCTGCCACACAGCAAAGCACTCCGCTGGTGCGCAGCGATGATCACGAAAATCGCCCCGGTACTGGTACCGGGGCCTTTTTCGTTGCCGGGCCGCCCACATTCAGGGCCGGCCCGGCCCGATGCCCGGCGCTGTCGGCATTCCGACCTTCGATCGCTGCCGCGGCCCGGGCGAGCACGAGATGGACGAGCTCATCGGCCGTACCGAGCGGGGCGGCCACATCGACCGCCCCGGCATCGACGGCCGACCGTACCGCGGTTGTGTAGAGCCGTCCGGTGGCCAGAAAGTACGCCGCACCAAGGATTCGGCGGGCTCCGGCCGCGCGCAGGGTGGCCACCGCTTCACCCGGCGTAGGGGCGGACGCCGACGCGTAACCGGCCAGGCACGGTACGTCAAGCTGACGCCCCAGTTCGTCCGCCATGTCATCCACAGTGGAGCGCGCGGCGGGGTCCGAGGTGCCCGCAGCGACGAGCACCACGGCGTCGAAGGCGTCGTCCAGTTCGGACAGCCGACGACGCATTCCGGCGACCAGCAACGGATCCGGCCCAAGCACGTCGGCGAGCACGGTCGGCCGGGGCACCCGGGCGAGGACCCCGGGCAGGTCGACCCGGCCGTGGTAGGCGTTGGTCAGCAACGCCGGCACCACGACGGGCACCGTCCCGTCCGGGAAATCGGCCAGAGTGTCCGGAATGGACGGTTCGTCGAAGTCGAGAAACGCCGCCACCACCGGGGCCGGCCACGCCTGCCCGACCCGGGCGGCCAGCGCGCGCATGGTCGCCGACGAGGCGGGGTCCCGGCTGCCGTGCGCGGCCAGCACGATCGGCGGTGTGGTCACCCGCTGTCCCCCTCGGCGGCCCCGGTCAGACCGGTCGCCAGAGTCGGCAACAGGCCCCGCATCGACAGCGTGAAGACCCGTCGGCAGGCGCGGCACTCCCACTCCCCGTGCGTCGCGCCATGGGGGCGCAGGTCCTCCTCCCCGCAGTACGGGCAGTAGAACGGCTCGGCCCGCGTGCTCATGC
>JADGGF010000098.1 GCA_019690055.1 Micromonosporaceae bacterium | reverse complement strand
CCCCCCCGCCCGCGGCCCGTAACCCCCGGGCGGGCCGGGGGGCCCCCCGGCGCCGCCGGCCGGCCGGTGCTCGGCGTACGGACGCCGCGTTTACTCGTACGCGATGGCCCGCAGCACGTTCTGCCGGGCCGAGATCAGCGCCGGGATGAACGCGGCGACGACCCCCACGACGATGGCCGCCGCCACATAGAAGACCATCAGCGGCCAGGGGAAGGCCAGCGAGGTCAGGCCGGAGTCGCGGAAGGCCTGGAAGGCGGCGACCCCCAGACCCGCGCCCACGGCGATGCCGAGCAGCGCCCCGAAGACGCAGATGACCACCGACTCGACCGTCACCATCGACATGATCTGGCCGCGACGCATGCCGACCGCCCGCAGCAGCCCGACCTCGCGGGTCCGTTCGATCATCGACAGGGCCAGCGTGTTGATCACGCCGAGCACGGCGATCACCATCGCGAGGACCAGCAGGATCTGCACGAAGAACAGGATGAAGTCGAAGATCTGGGCCGAGGCGGCCACGTACTGGTCGATGGTGAGCACGTTGACCTCGGGGCTGTCGGCGATTGCCGCGCGGACCTGGTCGAGGACCGCCTGCTCGTTGGCACCGGGGCGCAGCTTCACGAAGGCGGTCACCGGGGCCGGCGCGCTGAAGCCCTTGTGGGCGTCGGCCACCGAGACGAGGATCCACTCGGCGACCGGGGTGCGTTCGTAGATGCCGGCGACGCGCATCGTCTGCTCGCCGGTACGGGCGAGCTGGATGCGCACCGTGTCACCCACGGAGACCCCGATGGCCCTGGCCGTACGGTCATCGACGACGATCTCTCCCTCACCGGGCTCCAGCGTGCCGGCCACCGTCCGCAGCCGCAGCATGGCGACGGCCGCGTCCATGTCGTCGATGGCGCGGACGAAGGTGTCCGACCCGTTCACCCGGGCGAAGTCGAGCGACTGGCCGGCCACGTGCTCCACCCCGGCCAGACCGCGGACGGCTTCCAGCGCGGCGGGGTCGATCTGGGCCAGCCCGCCGGTGAGCGGGTCGGCGGAGATGATGAGATCGGCGTCGAAGCCGGCGTCGATGACGTCCTCGGTGCTGGCCTTGATCGAGGCGAAGACCACGCTGATTCCGGTGATGATGGCGACGCTCACCATGAGCGCGGCCGCCGTGATCGCGGTGCGCCTCGGGTTGCGACCGGAATTGCGCCGGCCCAGCGCGCCCGCGGCGCCCCAGCTGAGCACCCGACCGAGCGCGGCCACCACGGGTCGGCTGATGATCGGGGTCAGTAGGGCGACGCCGACGAAGCAGGTCAGCACGCCGCCGAGCACGCCCCACAGGTTGCCATCGCCGTCGCCGAGGCGGCCGGCCAGCCCCAGACCGAGTACCACCGCACCGATGGCCAGCACCACCGCTCCACTGACGGACAGCGCGGTCAGCGGCCGGTCCGGCGTGGCCGACTCGCGCATGGCGGCGACCGGGGGAATGCGGGCGGCCCGCAGCGCCGGCAGGAGCGCCGCCACCAGCGTGACGCCGATGCCCACGGCGAACGCCGAGATCACCGCCTCGGGCGTCAGGGCGACGCCGGCGAGCTCCAGGGTGCCGCCGCTGAGCACGTTGCCCAGCACCATCCCGAGCACCGACCCGACGACGAGGCCGAGCACGAGCCCGACGACCGAGGCGACCAGGCCGACCACGAGCGCCTCGACGAGGACCGACCGGACGACCTGGCCCCGCTCGGCGCCGATCGCCCGCAGCAACGCCAGTTCCCGGGTGCGCTGGGCCACAGTGATCGAGAATGTATTGATAATAATGAAGATTCCGACGAAGAGGGCGATTCCCGCGAAGCCCAGCAGGAAGGAGGTGAAGAACCGCAGCCCGTCCTCGATGCTGTTGGCGCTCTCGGCGGCCAGCTCCTCGCCGGTGCGGACCGCGTACTCCGGGCCGAGCACCGCCGCGATCGCGTCGCGGACCGTGGTGAGGTCGGCGCCCGGCTCGACATCGACCGAGATTTCGCTGTAGACGCCCGTCTCGCCGAGCATGCGCTGCTGGGCGACCGGCTCGGTGAAGTAGACGATCGTCTCGCCGGCCAGCGAGTCGCGGCCACCCGTGTAGCCCACGATGCCGACCAGCGTGTACGGCCGCTTGGCCGGGTCGAGCGTGGTGAGCACCTCGACCGTGTCGCCGACGGCGTACCCCGTGGTCTTGGCCAGGTTCGCGCTGATCATGATCTCGTCGTCGGCCGCTGGGGCGCGCCCGCCCGGCCGGATGCTGACCAGCTCGCTGTCGATCCAGTTGGCCCCGAACCGGGGTGCCCCGGTCGTCGGCACCACCTTGCCGGACTTGTCGACCACCTTGGCGCCGTCGACGAAGACGCCGCCGACCGCACGCGCGACGCCGGGCACCTCGGCGACGACCGGCACCTGATCGGCCGGCACGTTCGCCATGACCGGCTGCCCGGTCAGCCCGACGGCATCCGTCGGTTTGCTCACCTGGATGTCGATATCGTCATAGATTGTTGTGAACAGGTTGTGGAACGAGCGGTTCAGCGTGTCGGTGAGGACGAACGCGCCGGAGACGAACATGACGCCCAGCACGACCGCGAGCGTGGACAGGATCAGCCGCACCTTGCGCGACAGCATCCCCTTGAGGGTGGCGCGCAGCATCAGGCGGCTCCCTCCTCCGCGCGCGGCGCCTCGAGCTTCTTGATCCGGTCGAGGATCGTGTCCGCGGTGGGCGCGTGCAGCTCGTCGACGATCTGCCCGTCGGCGAGGAAGACGACCCGGTCGGCGTGGCTGGCGGCCACGGGGTCGTGGGTGACCATGACGATCGTCTGGCCGTGCTCGCGGACCGAGCGCTGCAGGAACGCGAGGATCTCCGCCCCGGAGCGCGAGTCGAGGTTGCCGGTCGGCTCGTCGGCGAAGATGACCTCCGGCTGGGTGATCATCGCGCGGGCGCAGGCGACCCGCTGCTGCTGCCCGCCGGAGAGCTGGGACGGCTTGTGGCTCAGCCGGTCCCGCAGGCCGACCGCGTCGACCACGGTGTCGTACCAGGCGGGGTCGGGCTTGCGGCCGGCGATGGCGAGCGGAAGCACGATGTTCTCGTGCGCGGTCAGCGCGGGCAGCAGGTTGAACTGCTGGAAGATGAAGCCCACCTTGTCCCGTCGCAGCTCGGTCAACGCGTTGTCGCTCAGGCGCGTCAACGGCGTGGCCCCGATGCGGATCTCGCCCCGGGTCGCCGTGTCGAGGCCGGCCAGGCAGTGCATCAGGGTCGACTTGCCCGAGCCCGACGGGCCCATGATCGCGGTGAACCGGCCTCGCTCGAGGGAGATGGTCACCCCGCGCAGGGCGATGACCTGCGTCTCACCGGATCCATACACCTTCCACAGGTCCGTCGCCTGGACCGCGGGGCCGGCGACGGTCTCCTGAACGCTCACGCTGCGCTCCCTTCCATGCACACCTTTGCCACGGTAGGTCACGGTGCCAGCGATTAAGCCCGAACCAACCGGACGGGAGTAACCATTTCGGGCCCACAGTGGGGTGAACATTGGGGGAACGGCTCAGGGTGATCTCAGGGTCAACCGGCCCGTGTGGGCGGGCCCACACAGTGATGGGTGTCACAGTCGACCCCGTGATGCTCCGTCGCTGTGACCGCTCAGACCCCGTACCGATCAGTCCACACGGACGCTCAGTCCACACCGGACGGCTGAATCCACACGACAACGCTGGGTCCACACGGGACCGCAGGGTCCGGGCCCCGCTGGGTCCATCCGGGTGACCGTCAGTCCTCGCCGACGGCGAGAGCGGCCTCGGTCGGCGGCAGCACCGTCTCGGGGAACGGCGGTGGCGTGCCGCCGAACTCCGGGCAGCGGCTGTGGTGGGCGCACCACTCACACAGCTTGCTGGGCTTGGGCCGGAAGTCACGCTCCTGGGTCGCCCGGTCGATGGCCTGCCACAACGCCACCAGCGTGCGCTCGAACCTGGTGAGCTCCTCGGCGTCGGGGGAGTAGTCGCACGCCTCGGCGTCCTTGAGGTAGATCAAGCGCAGCGACCGGGGCACGACGCCCCGGGTGCGCCACAACACCAGGGCGTAGAACTTGAGCTGGAACAGCGCCCGCGCCTCGAACGCCTCCCGCGGGGCACCGCCGGTCTTGTAGTCGACCACCCGCAGGTCACCGGCGGGTGACACGTCGAGCCGATCGATGTAGCCGCGGATAAGCAACTCGTCGTCGACCACGGCCTCGACCAGATACTCACGCTCGGCCGGCTCCAGGCGCGTGGGGTCCTCCACCGAGAAGTACCCCCGCAGGAGGTCCACTGTGGAGTCAAGGAACTCGGCCGGGGTTTCGTCCCCGAACAGCTCGGCCAGCAGCGGTTGCTCGGCCCGCAACCGGTCCCACTGGGGGGCCACCAGGGCGCTGGCCGCGGCCAGTGACCGCTCGGCGGCCGGCAGGTCGAACAGCCGCTCCAGCACGGCGTGGACGAGCGTGCCGCGCGCCTGGTCGGGCGTCGGCGGCTCGGGGAGCCGGTCGATGGTGCGAAACCGGTACAACAGGGGGCAGGTCTTGAAGTCGGCCGCCCGCGACGGTGACAGCGAGGGACGGGCGGGCGCCGCCTCGACGGCGGGTCCCACCTGCGCCTCGACGCCGGGTCCCGCCTGCGCCTCGGTGAGCGGTCCCGGCTCCGCCTCGGTGAGCGGAACGGTCGCGGCCGCAACCGGTCCGAGCCCAACAGGGGCGCTGTCTGCCGGGGGCCGCGGCCCCACGTCCCGGGAAGCGTCAGTCACCGACATGCGGACACCGTAGGCCACCCGTGCGACAGGACCGGGTATCCGCGCCGGGGGAAAACCGGTGGCGGAGGTCGGCGCCGGCCGCGACGACGGCGGACCGGGTATCCGCGCCACGGAGACGGCCTGCCTACCATCGAGGTCGACACGATGCGCAGCTGTAGGCCCCGAGCGTGAGCGAAGGGAACGTATGACACCTGACGCGGGGCCACCAGCCCAGCCACGTCCCAGCGGAATCCGCCTGGGCCGCGTCCTCGGCGTGCCCGTCTACCTGCGCTGGTCGTGGCTGTTGCTCGCCGCGGTCGTGGTCGTCCTGTACGCGGGCGTGCTCGACGCCATGCTGCCCCAGCTCACGCTGGCCGGCCGGTACGCCTTCGCGGTCGGCTTCGTGCTGTGCCTGCTGTTGTCGGTGCTGCTGCACGAGGTCGGGCATGCGGTCGTGGCCCGGCACTACGGCATCCGGGTCCGGACGATCATGCTCGAGGTGCTCGGCGGGTACACCGAGATGGAGGCCGACAGCCCGCATCCCCGGGCGGACCTCGCGGTCTCGGCGGTCGGGCCGATCGTCTCCAGCGTGCTCGGGCTGGTCGCGCTCGGCGGGTACCTGAGCCTGCCCCGGGACACCGTGGTCAGCCAGCTGCTGTTCCAGCTCGCCCGGGCCAACCTCGTGGTGGCCGTGTTCAACGCGCTGCCGGGCCTGCCGCTCGACGGCGGGCGGGCCGTCCGGGCGGTCGTCTGGGGTCTGACCGGCAATCGGCACACCGCGACCACGGTCGCCGGCTGGCTGGGTCGCATCCTCGCGGCCGCGCTGGCCGTGACGGCCGTCACGTTGCTCGTGAGCCGGGACGTCAGCGTCCTCATCCCGCTGCTGCTGGTGCTGCTCGCCAGCACGATCTGGCAGGGGGCCACCATCGCGATCATCCAGGGCCGCTTGCTGGCCCGGCTGCCTCGGGTGAACCTGCGCCAACTCGCCCGACCCATCGTGACGGTGCCGACGGGCACACCCCTGGCCGAGGTCATCCGCCGGGTGGTCGAGAGCGGGCTCGCCGCCCCGGCCGTGGCGGTCGCCGACGGCGCCGGCCGAATCGTGGCCCTGGTGCACGAGGAGTCGGCCGCCGCCGTACCGCCGGAGCGGCGTCCCTGGATCCCCATCGACTCGGTGGCCCGTACCCTCGAACCCGGCCGTACTCTCACCGCGGAGATGTCGGGCGAGGATGTGATCAATGCGGTGCGCGCCCACCCTGCCCGGGAGTATCTCGTGGTCTCGGGTGCCGACGTGGTCGGCGTGCTCCGGCTGGTCGACTTGGACAAGGTGTTGCGAACGTGAGTACCGAACCCTCCCCGGATTCTCGGGCCGCTGACCGGCCCACCGAGGCCCCCCAGCGCACCGAGACCACCCAGCTCACCGAGACCCGCCAGCCCGCTGAGACCACCCAGCCCACGGACGCCCGTGGACCCGTCGAGTTCGGTCCCGCCCACCGGATCGCCTCTGCCCAGTTCGTCCCCGGCGACCGCGTGCAGTTGACCGATCCCAAGGGCCGGCTGTACACCGTCGTGCTCGTCCGCGGCAAGGTCTTCCACACCCACCACGGCACCGTCGCCCACGACGACCTCATCGGCCTGGTCGAGGGATCGGTCGTCACCTCCAGCGGCGGCACGCCCTTTCTGGCGCTTCGCCCGCTGCTGTCCGATTACGTCCTCGCGATGCCGCGGGGCGCGCAGGTGATCTACCCGAAGGACGCCGCCCAGATCGTGGCGATGGGCGACATCTTCCCCGGCGCGAAGGTGCTCGAGGCCGGTGCCGGATCGGGGGCGCTGGCCTGTTCGCTGCTGCGCGCGATCGGGGAGCACGGGCAGCTGCACTCGTACGAGATCCGGCCCGAGTTCGCTGAGGTCGCCCGGCGTAACGTGACCGCCTTCTTCGGCGAGCCCCCCAAGCAGTGGCTATTGACGGTCGGCGATGTCGCGACCTGCCAGGAGACCGATTTTGATCGGATCGTCCTCGACCTGCTCGCCCCGTGGGAGCTGCTGGATCTGGTGGATCGGGCGCTGCGGCCCGGTGGGGTACTGGTCGGCTACGTGGCGACGACTCCGCAGATGTCTGAGCTGGTAGAAGCGTTGCGGGAGCGTGGGGGATACACCGAGCCGCGGGCCTTTGAGACGCTCGTGCGGGACTGGCACGTCGAGGGCCTGGCCGTCCGGCCGGAACACCGGATGATCGGTCACACGGCGTTTTTGATCATCGCGCGCCGGCTCGCGCCGGGGGTCGTCGCCCCGCCCCGGCGACGCAAGCCCAGCCAAGGCGCCCAGGCATACGCGCGACGCCGGGAGCATCGCAGCGAGCTTGCGAGCGAGGAGCGGACCGGCCGCGCAGAAGAAGACGGAGCGCGACGCCGGGAGCATCGCAGCGAGCTTGCGAGCGAGGAGCGGACCGGCCGCGCAGAAGAAGACGGAGCGCGACGCCGGGAGCTCCGCAGCGAGCGCGGTGAGGTAGGTGCGGACGGGCTGGAACGATGACCTAGCGCGGCACGACGAGCGACGTCAGGGGTTCTACCGGAGACTGAACGCGACCAGGGTCTGGCCGCGGCGGAGGGAGCGGGTGATGGGTCGCCCTAACGCGGAGGACGGTCGCCTGCCGGCCGTCTTTCCGGACTGGTCGCCGTACACCGATCTCGAGGCGGCCGCCCGGGCGTACCTGCGTGACCCCGATCTGGCCCTGACCGCGTTGGGCGAGGTGCTGCCGGCCGGCAGTGTGCTGAGTTTCACGCTGGAACGGTTCGTCAACGAGACCAACGGTGTGTGGCAGGAGGTCGCGGTCTGCGACGGGTCCCGGCTGGTGCTGTGGCACGGCGAGGACGTGACCTTTGACGGCGGGTCGGGAGGCGTGATGACCTCCTCGATCCGCGTCGTGCCGCTGTCGCAGGTGGCCGAGGTGGGCACCCGACGGCGTATCCTGCGGGGCCCCGAAGGCAGTGCGGTCGTGGACGCGGTCGACGTGTACGTCATGCTGAACTCGCTCGACGACGGGCCCCGCGGCGACGACCCCGGCCCACAGACGGTCCGTCAGGATGTGCTGCGGTTCGTGAAGACCCTCGAGGCCGGCGGCCCGGGCCAGATCGCTCGCCTGGAGGAATTTGCCCGCACCGTCAGTGCCCTCATCGGCCGCCCCCTGTAGCGGGCGGCTGTAACCCTGGTGCTCGAGTGCGCTATTGGGCGGCGGGGACGGTGTGGGCCTGGGGGCCGGCGACCTCGACGCCGTCGGCGGCACGCTCGACGTGGATGCAGTTGCCCGGGCACTCAAGGGCGGCGTCGATGACGTCCAAGCGAAGGTGCGCCGGCACGTCGACGCGGGCGCCGGGAGCGGTCTGGAGCGTGCCCGACCCGTCCTTGACGTAGGCCAAGCCATCGACGTCGAACTCGAACACGTCGCGGGCGTACTGCACGCACAGCCCATCCCCGGTACAAAGGTCTTGATCGATCCAGACGCGAAGATCGTGGTCCTCGGGGGCCGGTCCGGTCACCCGTTCACGGTACCGCACGGACGGGACGGGCCGTAGTGGCGATAACGACCTTGTGACAGCCACGCAGGGCAGGGGTAACCGTCGGCCATAACGGTTAGTGTGTGTAGACACGCCTGTCAGCGGGACAGCCAGGCGTGACGCTCCGGTCGCGAGGCAGAGCCCAAAACCGCTCCGGCCGCGGGGCCGGGGCAAGGACGCTCCGGCCGCGAGGCGGAGTTGAACGCTCCGGCCGCGAGGCCGGACACGAGCAACACCCCCCGGGGAGGTGGGACCGTGGCACGCAGTGAGGACGCCGAGGCCCGCGCCGCACGCTGGGAACGGGAGGCCCACGATCTCGCCACGCAGGTCGCGTTCCTCCAGGAGGAGCTCGCCCTCGTGCGGCGCAAGTTGACCGAGACCCCGCGGCACGTCCGCCAGCTGGAGGAGCGCCTCGCCGCGACCCAGGCGCAACTGGCCCGGGTGACCGAGAACAACGAGCGTCTGGTGGCCACGCTCAAGGAGGCCCGGGCCCAGATCGTCACCCTCAAGGAGGAGGTCGACCGGCTCGCGCAGCCGCCGAGCGGCTACGGCGTGTTCCTCAACCGCAACGACGACGGCACCGTCGACATCTTCACCGGTGGGCGCAAGCTGCGCGTGGCGGTGTCGCCCGCGGTCGACACTGCCTCGTTGCGCCGGGGGCAGGAGGTCCTGCTCAACGACGCGCTCAATGTCGTCGATGCGCTCGGGTTCGAGCGGACCGGCGAGGTGGTGATGCTCAAGGAGGTCCTCGAGGGCGGCGACCGCGCCCTGGTGATCTCGCACGCCGACGAGGAGCGGGTCGTGCACCTCGCCGACACCCTCGTCGACACGCCGCTGCGCGCGGGCGACTCCCTACTCATCGAGCCCCGCTCGGCGTACGCGTACGAGCGCATCCCGAAGAGCGAGGTCGAGGAGCTGATCCTCGAGGAAGTCCCGGACATCGACTACTCCGACATCGGCGGGCTCGACCGGCAGATCGAGCAGATCCGCGATGCCGTGGAGCTGCCGTTCCTGCACGCGGACCTGTTCCGCGAGCACCAGCTGCGGCCGCCGAAGGGCGTGCTGCTCTACGGGCCGCCCGGATGCGGCAAGACGCTCATCGCCAAGGCGGTGGCCAACTCGCTGGCCAAGAAGATCGCCGAGCGCCAAGGCGAGGCGAAGCGGGCGAGCTACTTCCTCAACATCAAGGGCCCGGAGCTGCTGAACAAGTACGTCGGCGAGACCGAGCGGCACATCCGGCTCATCTTCCAGCGCGCCCGCGAAAAGGCGAGCGAGGGCACGCCCGTCATCGTGTTCTTCGACGAGATGGACTCGGTCTTCCGGACCCGGGGCTCGGGCGTCTCGTCCGACGTGGAGAACACGATCGTGCCCCAGCTGCTCAGCGAGATCGACGGTGTCGAGGGGCTGGAGAACGTCATCGTCATCGGCGCCTCCAACCGCGAGGACATGATCGACCCCGCGATCCTGCGCCCCGGTCGGCTGGACGTGAAGATCAAGATTGAGCGACCCGACGCCGAGGCGGCCAAGGACATCTTCAGCAAGTACATCAAGCCCGACCTGCCGTTGCACCCCGACGACCTGGCCGAGCACGGCGGCTCCGCCGAGGAGTGCGTGCAGGCGATGATCGAGGCCACGGTGCTGCGGATGTACGCGGAGACCGAGGAGAACCGGTTCCTCGAGGTGACGTACGCCAACGGCGACAAGGAGGTCCTGTACTTCAAGGACTTCAACTCCGGCGCGATGATCCAGAACATCGTGGACCGCGCCAAGAAGATGGCGATCAAGGAGTACCTCTCGACCAACCACAAGGGCCTGCGGCTGCAGCACCTGCTGGACGCCTGCGTGGACGAGTTCCGCGAGAACGAGGACCTGCCAAACACCACGAACCCCGACGATTGGGCCCGTATCTCCGGCAAGAAGGGCGAGCGCATCGTCTACATCCGCACGCTCGTTTCTGGCGGCAAGGGCGCCGAGTCGGGCCGCGCGATCGAGACCGCGAGCAACACCGGTCAGTACCTGTAGGCCTCGGCCCATCGTTGCTTCTTCGGTGTCCCCGGCCAGGGCCGGGGACACCGGCGTTCCGGGCGGTGAATCACCGCCGCCGGGCCCGCGCTGCGGGCATGGCACTAAGCTCGACGAGGGCTGTCCGAGGTCTCGGGCGGCCAGCCATGGGTGGGGAGTGGTAGATGTCGGTTCGTCGGGTGATGGGAACCGAGCTGGAGTACGGCATATCCGTACCAGGCCAGCCGGCGGCGAACCCGATGGTCACCTCATCGCAGGTGGTCAACGCGTACGGCGCCCGGCCGGAGCTGACTCGCGGCGGGCGGCCGCGGTGGGACTACGAGGAAGAGTCGCCGCTGCGGGACGCCCGTGGCTTCACCTACTCCGGCACGCTCTACGACCCGGCCGAGGCACTGGCCGACGAGGACCTGGGCCTGGCGAACCTCATCCTCACCAACGGTGCGCGGCTCTACGTCGACCACGCTCACCCCGAGTACTCCACACCGGAGGTGACCAACCCGCGCGACCTCGTGCTGTGGGACAAGGCGGGGGAGCGGGTCATGGCGGAGGCGGCCCGACGGGCCGCGACCGTGCCCGGCGTGGGCACCATCCTGCTGTACAAGAACAACACCGACAACAAGGGCGCCAGCTACGGCGCGCACGAGAACTACCTGATGAGGCGGCAGACGCCGTTCTCCGAGATCGTCACCCATCTGACCCCGTTCTTCGTGAGCCGGCAGGTGGTCTGCGGCGCGGGCCGGGTGGGCATCGGGCAGGACGGCTC
>JADGGF010000766.1 GCA_019690055.1 Micromonosporaceae bacterium | reverse complement strand
GCGCACCGAGGCGGGTCGTAGCTCGTCGCGACCTGCGCCTGGAGTTCGGTCAGCATCACCATCGCACCGACGGTACGGCGCCCGGCGCTCCGGCGCCCGACGCTCCGGCGCCCGCCGAGGCGCTCCCGGCGACGCGCCTACTCGGCGGGGTCGAGGGTCATGCTGATGCTGTTGATGCAGTAGCGGGTGTTCTTCGGCGTGTAGCGCTCGCCGTCGAAGCGGTGCCCCAGGTGGGAGTCGCAGCGGGCGCAGCGGACCTCGGTCCGGACCATGCCGTACGAGCGATCCTCCAGGAAGCGAACGGCACCGGGGATCGCGTCGTCGAACGACGGCCAGCCGCAGTGCGAGTCGAACTTGGTCGCACTGTCGAAAAGCTTCGCTCCGCACGCCCGGCACCGGTAGATGCCCGGGGTCTTGGTGTCCGTGTACTCGCCGGTGAAGGGCGGCTCGGTGCCGGCCTGACGCAGCACGCGGAACTCCTCGGGGGTCAGCCGGACCCGCCACTCGTCCTCGGTCTTCGGCAGCTCCGAGTCAGACAGCTCGCGTTGCATGCCCTCCACGGTACTCACCGGTGCGCGGCCCCGTGGTTGACTCGACGCGGTGGGCCGCTGGTCTTCTGCAGTACCCGAGGCGACGAACCCATGCCAGGATGATCATGGACGGGCCGGACAGCGAAGACCGTACGAACGGATGAGAGGGGGATCAGGAACCGCCGCTCACCCGCGGCGTGCCTGACGACCACATGGCGAAGACGACGGCGATCGAGATCGAGGTAGCGGGACGCGTCGTGCGGGTGAGCAACCCGGACAAGATCTACTTCCCGGAGCCGGGCTTCACCAAGCTCGATGTGGTCCAGTACTACCTCAACGTCGGCGACGGCATCCTGCGGGCGCTGCGCGAGCGGCCGACGACGCTCGAGCGGTGGCCCGGCGGGGTGGTGCCCGGGGCGAAGCTCTCCACCCGGGCCGATCACACCGGCGACGCGTTCTACCAGAAGCGCATCCCGACCAAGGGGGTGCCGGAGTGGATCGAGACCGCGCAGATCAAGTTCCCCAGCATGCGTACGGCTGACGAGCTGTGCCCCGTGGACCTGGCCCACGTCGCATGGGCGGCGCAGCTCGGTACGATCGTCTTCCATCCCTGGCCGGTCCGTCGCTCCGATGTGGACTCCCCGGACGAGCTGCGGATCGACCTGGACCCCCAGCCAGGGACGGACTTCGAGGACGCCGTGGATGTCGCTGGCACGGTCAAGCAGATCCTCGACGAGCTCGGTTGGGTCGGCTTCCCGAAGACCTCGGGCGGCCGCGGGGTGCACGTCTATGTCCGGATTGCGCCGCGGTGGACGTTCACCCAGGTGCGGCGGGCGGCGATCGCCTTCGGCCGGGAAGTCGCGCGGCGCCGCCCCGACAAGGCGACCATCAACTGGTGG
>JADGGF010000097.1 GCA_019690055.1 Micromonosporaceae bacterium | reverse complement strand
GGCCCGCCGCGGCGGCGCGGCGACCAGCCAGGCCTGGCGGGACGCGGCACGCCGCCGCGCAGCCCGGCGGGAAGACCGCGAGCAACAGCGACTGGCGCAACGACAGGCGGCGATCGCCCGCCGCCAGGCCGAGGCCGCCCGGCTCGCCGCCCAGCGACAGGCCCAGGTGCTGGCCGAGCAGCAGCGCCGGGCGATCGAACGCGACCGGGCCGCCCGGCGCCACTACGCCCAGCTGCTCCGCAAGGAGCGGTCCCGCAGGGCGCGCCGGCGACGCCTGGCGCTCGCGATCCTGCTGACGCCCGTGGTGGCCTTCGCCGGCGTCGCCGCGCTCGGCTACTACGTGGACCGCGTTCCGCTGCCGGCGCAGTTGCAGCTCCCCGAAACGAGCACCGTCTACTTCGCCGATGGCCTGACACCGATCGCGCGACTCGGCACGGTAAACCGGGTCATCCTGGAACCCGGCGAGATCAACGACGCGGTGAAGCAGGCGATCGTGGCGGCCGAGGACCGAACCTTCTGGGTCAACGACGGGGTCGACCTGCGCGCCGTCGCGCGGGCGGTGTGGAACAACGCGACCGGACAACAGATCCAGGGCGCATCGACGATCACGCAACAGTACGCACGGCTCGCCGCCGGACTGAGCGGGGTGACGTACGCCCGCAAGGCCCGCGAGGCGATTCTCGCGTGGAAGCTCACCCGGTCGTACAGCAAGGACGAGATCCTGGCCTTCTACCTCAACACCGTGCCCTTCGGCCGCGGGGCGTACGGCGTGGAGGCGGCTGCCGAAGCGTTCTTCGGCAAGACGGCCCGGCGCAGCGCGCCCGAGGCCGAACAGGTGACGGTCGCCGAGGCAATGCTGTTGGCCACGTTGGTGAAACAGCCCGAGCCGGACCCCGCCGACCCCGAGGGCAGGCCCGGCTACGACCCCGCCCGCGGGGGCATAGCGGCGGCGAACTCGTTGTCGCGGTGGGAGTACGTCCGCGACGGGATGGTCGAACTGGGGTACCTGACGCCGGAGCAGGCGCAGGCGCTGACATATCCGACGACCGTGCGGGAGGTGGACCCGGACGCCGACCTGCGCCGGCTGGACGGGCCGACCGGCATGGCGGTCCGGCATGTCCTGAGCGAGCTGCGCCAGCGCGAGCCGTTCCGGGGCCAGGCGCCCGACTACATCGGCAACGGTGGCTTCCACATCGTCACCACGCTCGACCCGCGCATCCAGGCGGTCGCCGAGGCGGCGGCCGACATCCGGCGCCCGACCGCCCCCGAGGTCGTCCGCAACCAACCCGAAGCCTGGCAGGCGGCGCTCGTCGCGGTGGAGCCGGGCACCGGTCGCGTGCTCGCCTACTACGGCGGCACCGACGGGACGGGCGCCGACCACGCGGGGTGGTACTTCGATGCCGACGGAGTCCCGAACGGCTTCGGCCAACACCCGCCCGGCTCGTCCTTCAAGATCTACACGCTGGCGGAGGCGCTGCGGCAGGGCATCTCGCTGGAGTCCGTGTGGGACTCGCCCGACGTCAAGGAGTTCCCGGACAGCGGCCGCACCTTCCAGTCGCCCACCGGTCCCGTACGTAACGCCGCCTCGGCGCCCTGCCAACCCGCCTGCACCCTGTGGGAGGCCACGGTCGCCTCGCTCAATGTCCCGTTCTTCGAGCTGACCGAACGTCTCGGGGCGTCGAGAGTCATCGACATGGCTCGACGGGCCGGAATCGCTGCACTGTGGACAGACGATGGACAGCGCGTCGACCTCGAGCCGGACACGGACGTCAGCATGTTCACCACCGAGGTCGGCATCGGACAGTTCGGCGTCACCGTGCTCGACCACGCCAACGGCATGGCCACGTTCGCGGCGGGCGGCGAGCGCGCGTCCGCGCACTTCGTACGGGAGGTGATGCGCGACGGCGTGCGGGTCTACGCGGAGCAGCTCACCCGGGCGGGCATTGGCCTGACCACCGAGCAGGTCGATGAGCTGACCTGGGTGCTGAGCCAGGTCTCCTCGGCCCAGCTGGACAACGGCTGGGACGCCGCCGGCAAGACCGGTACCTGGCAGGCCGGCAACACGACGCACAACGCCCACGCGTGGATGGTCGGCTACACCGGCGCACTGGCGGCCGCGGTCTGGCTCGGCACCACCGACGGCTCTCCGCTGGTCACCCGCGACGGCGCGGACGTATTCGGCTCGACGCACGCCGCGGCGATCTGGCGCCAGTTCATGACCGAGGCGCTGGCACAGGCCGGACTCGACCCGGCGCAGTACCGCTTCCGTCCGCCGGCGACGATCCCGTCGCCGGCCCCGACCGCGTGACCGGTGGGCCAGCGCGACCGGCCCGGCCTCACCGTCGCCGCTCGACCCACCGCCGGAACCGGCGCCTGTCGGAGACCGGCCGGGGCAGGAGCTGGCACCACTCGCACAGCTCCTCGGCCGACATCGGGCGGCCGAAGTACCAGCCCTGGCCGATCACGCCGGGGAGCTCGGCCAGGGCCTGGGCGATCCCCTCGTCCTCCACGCCCTCGGCCACCACGTCCACCCCTAACGCGCGCGCCAGTTGGTGCACGCTGGCCACGATGGCGCGGTCGGTTGGGTTGTCCACCACGCCGCTGATGTAGGACCGGTCCAATTTGACCTCCCGTAGCGGGAGCTGGCGCAGCTGCTGCAGCGAGGCGTACCCGGTGCCGAAGTCGTCCAGCGACAGGCCCAGACCCCGCTCGGCGAGGGCACGGGCGACCAGACTGACCCGCTCGATGTCGCTGATGAGCATGCGTTCGGTGATCTCGATGGCGAGCTGGCCCGGGGCGATGCCGTGCTCGTCGACCAACCGGCCCAGCTCCGCCACGAAGTCCGGGCGGTGCAGGTCCTGCACGCTGACGTTGACCGAAACCCGCAACGGCTCGCCCTGCTCGTTCCAGCGATGCATCTGCTCGGCCACCCGGCCAAGCACGTGGGCGGTCAACTCATGCATGATCTCGCTGGGCTCGATGGACTCGATCAGGATGTCGGCGGGGATGGGTCCCCACTGGGGATGCGTCCAGCGCAGCAGGGCCTCGACGGCGGCCAGCCGGCCGGTGCCCAAGTCGATCTGGGGTTGGTAGAGCACGGCGATCTCGTGATGACGAACGGGATCGCGCAGCACCGTGTGCAGCTCGCGCAGCAGCACGATCCGCCGCTGGGCCAGCTCGGTCGCTCGGGACACGTAGAGCCCGACCCGCTGCCCGGTGCGGCGGGCCTCGGCCGCCGTCAGCTCGGCCTTCATCAACAGGTCGCTCAGGTCCCGACCGTGCTGGGGTGACAGCGCCACTCCGGCCGCCGCGTCGAGGGCGAACGAAATCTCGTCGACCTCGACGGGCGGATCGAGCACCGCGAGGGCCGCCTCGGTCGCGGCGAGGGCGTCCGGCTCGGTCAGGTCGGGCACGAGGATCGCGATGGCCTCCCCGGAGAGCCGGGCCGCCCGATCCCCGCCGTAGACGTCGATCAATCGACTGGACGCCACCCCGACGACCTTTTCGTAGAGCTCCCGTCCGAGCGTCCGGTTGATGGCCAGCGCCGATTCGAAGGCGACCAGGATGATGCCGAACGGCCGCAGCGCCTGCGGGGCGGCGGAGTCGTGCGCGGTGATCGACCGGACGCCCGCCACCAGCCCGCGCCGGTTGAGCAGCCCAGTCTCGGGCTCCCGGGCCCACTCCTGCTCACGGCGCAACTGCTCGCGGGTGAGCTGGTTCCAGAGCATGACGGGTACGACCACCAACAGCGACCACCACCCCCGGATGGCGACCAGCAGCGGCGCCACCACGAGCACCGCCGCGGCTGCGAGGACCACATCGGCCCAGACCTCGGAGAACCTCTGCCGCAGGTCGGCCGTCTGCGTCGGTACGAACGCCGCCACCAACAGCCCGAAGCTGACCACGAGCCACACCACGGCCAGCAGCAGGAAGGCGAGCAGGTCCTCGCGGCTGAGGCCGATACCCTGGCCGGTGACCGGCCGCGGATAGACGGCACCGACGACGAGCTCGGCGGCCGCCGTAGCGAGCACCAGGCGGGCGGGGATATAGACGACCCCGCGGAGGTTGTAGCGCTGCCCGACCACGCTCACCACGCCGGCTATGGCCTGCACGACGATGGCCGGAGCGGCCCCATACAACACGAAGATCGCAAAGGTGTAGCAGATCGACAGCGTGGAGCGGACCCTCGGGTCCTCGCGGCTGAAGGCCCCGAACAGCGGAATGTCCACCACCAGCGCGGCCAGGGCCATGGCCCAGAACCCGGCGGGCGCGTGGTCGAAGAACCGAATCGCATTCGGCACGGCCAACGCCAGCGTCACGGCGGCCGTGCCGGTGACCGTGACCATCACGAGGAGCGCGACGTACCGTCGGCGGCGGCCCTCACCCGACACGCTCCACTCACCCGACACACTCCACCCTATGTACTGGTACGAGGAGTTCACGGGTTTCCCGCCGGGTTTGCCCGGCTGGGATGGCCAGCCCCGACGACGACGCCCGTCCGGGTGACGGCATCCCAGGATGCGGATGCGACTGGACCAACCTGGCCAGCCCGTGACACGCTGGGCGCGTGTTCACCGCGACTGAAGTTCTCCTCGTGGTGCGTCGCCACGTGGATTACCGTCGCGTGTGCAGCGCGGTGTGTGGTCGCTGCTGACCCGCCGCCACTGTCTGTCCACTCAGCCGGCGCCGGGCGCTTCGGCTGAATGATCCGATCGGGTCCTCTCCGTGAGCGCGCGAGCGTCACGACCGAAGGACCCAGATGAGTACGCACCTGCGGATGCTGGCCGAGAAGGCCCAGCACGAGCTGGCCGACGCCACCGCGGCCGAGGCACTGGCCTGGACCGCCGAGACGTTCGGCGACCGCTGGATCGTGGCATCGAACATGCAGGATGCCGTGCTGATCGACCTGGCCTACCAGGTCAAGCGCGACCTCGACGTGCTGTTCCTGGAGACGGGCTACCACTTCGTCGAGACCATCGGCACCCGGGACGCGGTCGCGGTGGTGTACCCGGAGGTCCGCATCATCAGCGCCGAGGCCGAGCAGACGGTGGCCGACCAGGAGGCTCAGTTCGGCCAGCTCTACCGGACCGACCCCGACCGCTGCTGCCACCTGCGCAAGGTGGTGCCGCTGCAACGCGTCCTGGCCGGCTACGACGCCTGGGTCACCGGCGTCCGCCGGGTCGACGCGCCGACCCGGGCGAACACGCCCATCGTGCAGTGGGACGAGCTCAACGGGCTGGTCAAGGTGAACCCGATCGCGGCCTGGTCGGACGAGGAGTTCGACGCCTACATCGCGCAGCGGGGGATCCTGCAGAACCCGCTGGTCAGCGTGGGATACCTGTCGATCGGTTGCGAGCCGTGCACCAGCAAGCCGCTGCCGGGGCAGGGCGCGCGCAGCGGCCGGTGGGCGGGCCTGGCCAAGACCGAGTGCGGCCTGCACAGCCGGACGCACCGCGTCGGTCTTGAGGGTGTCGACCTTCAGCCCCGCCTCGACCTCCAGCCGGCCGGACCCGCACCGGTCGTCCCCACCGCCGAACCGCAGGGATAGCCAGAGGTACAGGGATAAATTGCCATGACGCTCGCCGTACCCACCCGCCTGGACGTCCTGGCCCGCCTGGAGTCCGAGGCGATCCACATCATCCGCGAGGTCGCGGGCGAGTTCGACCGTCCGGTGATCCTGTTCTCCGGCGGCAAGGACTCGACCGTGTTGCTGCACCTGGCCATCAAGGCGTTCTGGCCGGCACCGCTGCCGTTCCCGCTGCTGCACGTGGACACGGGCCACAACTTCCCCGAGGTCATCGAGTTCCGCGACCGTACGGTCGCGCGGTACGGGCTGCGGCTGGTCGTGGCCAGCGTACAGGAATACATCGACGATGGTCGGCTGGTCGAACGCAGCGACGGCACCCGGAACCCGTTGCAGACCGTGCCGCTGCTCGACGCGATCTCGGCCAACCGGTTCGACGCGGTCCTGGGCGGAGGCCGCCGGGACGAGGAGCGGGCCCGGGCCAAGGAACGGATCTTCAGCCTGCGCAACACGTTCGGCCAGTGGGAGCCCCGCCGCCAGCGGCCGGAGCTGTGGGACCTCTACAACGGACGGCACCGTCCCGGCGAGCACGTCCGGGTGTTCCCGCTGTCCAACTGGACCGAGCTGGACGTGTGGCGCTACATCGCGCGCGAGCGCATCGAACTTCCGTCGATCTACTACGCGCACCGTCGCCGCGTGGTGCGCCGGGACGGGATGTGGCTGACCCCCGGGCCGTGGCTCGTGCCCGCGCCCGACGAGGAGGTGGTGGAGCTGATGGTCCGGTTCCGTACGGTCGGCGACGGCTCCTGCACCGGGGCCGTGGAGTCCGACGCCACCGACATCGAGGCGGTGATCGCCGAGGTGTCGGCCAGCCGGCTCACCGAACGGGGCGCCACCCGCGCGGACGACCGGCTCTCCGCCGCGGCGATGGAGGACCGCAAGCGGGAGGGGTACTTCTGATGGCGGCGTCCGACGACCCGTACGACCACCGAGACCTGATCGACCACCGAGACCTGATCGACCACCGGGACCTGCTGCGCCTGGCCACGGCGGGCAGCGTCGACGACGGCAAGTCCACCCTGGTTGGTCGCCTGCTCTACGACACCAAGTCGGTGCTGGCCGACCAGCTCGATGACGTCCGTCGGGCCAGCGTCGACAAGGGACTGTCCACTCCGGACCTCTCTCTGCTGGTCGACGGACTGCGCTCAGAGCGGGAGCAGGGCATCACGATCGACGTCGCGTACCGCTACTTCGCGACCCCGCGCCGCTCGTTCGTGCTGGCCGACACCCCGGGCCACGTGCAGTACACCCGCAACACGGTGACCGGGGCGTCGACCGCTCAGCTCGCCGTGCTGCTGGTCGACGCCCGCAAGGGCGTCGTGGAGCAGACCCGCCGGCACGCGGCGGTGGTCGCCCTGCTCGGCGTACCCCACCTCGTCCTGGCCGTCAACAAGATCGACCTGGTCGGATACAGCGAGGAGACCTTCACGCTCATCGCCAAGGAGTTCACCACGTACGTCGACGGGCTGGGCTACCGGCCCGACGCGGTGCGGGTCATCCCGGTGTCGGCGCTGCACGGGGACAACGTCGTCGACCGCTCCGAGCACACGCCGTGGTACACGGGCCCGACGTTGCTGGAGCACCTGGAGACCGTGCCGGTCGAGCCGGAGCCGCACGACATGCCGTTCCGGTTCCCGGTGCAGTACGTGATCCGCCCCCGCACCGCCGAGTACCCGGACTACCGGGGCTACGCCGGCCGGGTCGCTGCCGGCACGGTCCGGCCCGGGGACGAGGTCGTGGTCCTGCCGGCCGGCGTGCGCACCACCGTCGCCCGCATCGACACCCCCGATGGTGAACTGGACGAGGCACAAGCCGGCCAGTCGGTGACCCTCATCCTGGCCGACGATATCGACATCGCTCGCGGTGATCTGGTCGCCGCGGTCGGCTCGGCCCCGACGGTGACCGACGAGTTCGACGCCACGCTGGCGTGGCTGGGCGACCGGCCGTTGCACACCGGGGCCCGGGTGCTCGTCAAGCACGGTACGCGCGTGACGCCGGCGATCGTGACCGGACTGTCGGCCCGGCTCGATGAGCAGACCCTGACGGTCGTGCCGGAACCGCCGTCCCTGTCGCTCAACGAGATCGGCCAGGCGAGCCTGCGCACGGCCGAGCCGTTGCCCGTCGACGACTACGGCCACGTCCGGCGTACGGGAGCATTCCTTATCATCGATCCATCCGATGGGGCGACTCTCGCCGCGGGCATGGTGGGCGCCAGGCTGCCCGGGCTCCGCTGACCGCACCCCCGCGGTCCGCCCGGCCGCACCGCACCCGGCACCCACCTCGCCTCGGCCAGCGCCCGCACCCGGACGCGTATGACGCTATTGTGACGACCGGCAGGATGATGCAATACTCCTCGGCACAGCTGCGGTGCCCGTGAACCGCAGCCGCCGCGCGACGACGGTGTCCGCGCGTCGCCGGCGTCCCCTGAGGCGCCGGACGCGGTCCCGATCCGATCGTCGTGCGTATCGCCGGAGGAGGGTCGCCATGCCGATCGCGGAGAACACGAGGCCGCTCGAATCAGGCATCGTCACTGATCTGTCAAAGACGATGAGCTACGGCGCCTATCTGGCGCTGGATCAGGTGCTCGGCGCTCAGCATCCCCGGAGCACGCCGCCGCACCACGACGAGATGCTGTTCATCATCATGCACCAGACGGCGGAGTTGTGGCTCAAGCTCATCCGCCACGAGCTCGACTCGGCCCGAACCCTGCTCGCCGAGGACGACCTGGGAGCGGCCCTCAAGCGCCTGGCCCGGGTCAAACACATTCAGGAGACCCTGATCCAGCAGTGGTCGGTGCTGGCCACGCTGACGCCGACCGAGTACGTGCAGTTCCGGGGCGTGTTGGGCAACGCGTCCGGCTTCCAGTCGGCCCAGTACCGGGCCGTGGAGTTCGCGCTGGGCAACAAGAACGCGAAGATGCTCAAGATCTTCGACGCGGAGCCGGCCAACCAGGCCATGCTGCGCGAGGAGCTGCACCGGCCCAGCCTCTACGACGAGTTCCTGCGCTACCTGGCTCGCCACGGTCACCCCGTGCCGGCCGCCGTGTTGGAGCGGGACGTCACGAAGGCCCACGTCTTCACCCCGGAGCTGGTCCCGGTCTTCACCACCATCTACCGGAACGAACACGAGCACTGGCGGGCCTATGAGACGTGCGAGGAGCTGGTGGACCTGGAGGACAACTTCCAGCTCTGGCGCTTCCGCCACCTGAGGACCGTCACCCGCACGATCGGCCGCAAGACGGGCACGGGCGGCTCCAGCGGCGTCGACTTCCTCCAGCGGGCGCTGGACCTTACCTTCTTCCCGGAGATCTACGCTGTCCGCACCGAACTCAAGGAGGCATAGGCGGACGATGGCTCATCCGGAGCACCTCGACCTCGCGGCGCGGGCGGCCGAGCTGGACCGCGCCGACCCGCTGCACCGGTTCACCGGCCGGTTCGTCCGCGCCCCGGGCGTGGTGTCGTATCTGGACGGAAACTCGCTCGGCCGTCCCCTCGCGTCGTTCCCCGCTCGCGTCCACGATTTCACGACGTACGAGTGGGGCACGCGCCTGATCCGGCGCTGGGACGAGTCCTGGATGGCCAAGCCGTACGTTCTCGGCGACCGGATCGGACGGTCCCTGCTCGGCGCGGCCCCGGGGCAGACCTTCGTCGGCGACTCCACGACCGTGCTGCTCTACAAGCTCATCCGGGCCGCGGTCGACCACCGTCCCGATCGGACGGAGATCGTCATCGACGACGACAACTTTCCGACCGACCGCTTCGTGGTCGAGGGCATCGCCGCCGAACGCGGGCTGTCGATCCGCTGGATCCACACCGACCGCACCATCGGCGTACAACCGCACCAGGTGGCCGATGCGGTGTCGGAGCAGACGGCGGTGGTCGTGCTCAGCCACGTCGCGTACCGATCGGGCGCGATCGCCGACATGGCCGCCATCACCGCCACGGCCCACCGGGTGGGCGCCTACGTGCTGTGGGACCTGTGCCACAGCATCGGCGTCATCCCGGTGCGGCTCGACGAGTGCGGCGTCGACCTCGCGGTGGGGTGTTCGTACAAGTACCTCAATGGCGGACCGGGCTCGCCCGCGATCGCCTACGTCAACGCGTCGCTGCACCGCGAGCTGCGTCAGCCGATCTGGGGGTGGATGGGTGCCGCCGACGTGTTCGCGATGAAGGACGCCTACGAGCCGGCCGACGACATCCGTCGGTTCGTCAGTGGCACGCCGCCGATCTTCGCCATGCTCGCCATGGAGTCGATGCTCGAGCTCATCGAGGCCGCCGGCATCCAGGCGATCCGGGAGAAGTCGTTGGCGCTGACCCGCTTCACCGAAGAGCTGCTGCAGGCGTACGTCCTGCCGCTCGGCGCCACCCTGGCCTCGCCGGCCGACGAGCGCGTGCGGGGCAGTCACGTCACCGTCGCCCATCCCCGCTTCCGGGACATCCTCGACCGGCTGTGGGAGCGCGGGGTGATCCCCGACTTCCGCGCGCCCGACGGCATCCGGATCGGGCTGTCCCCGTTGAGCACCACCTTCACCGAGGTGGAGGTGGGGGTGCGCGCGATCGGCGAGGAACTGCAGAACGTGCTGCGATGACCGCCGCCAAGGCTGACGATGTGACCGTCGAGGGCGAGGACGTCAGCGGTACGAATGACGTGACCGTCGCGACCGACGATGTGACGTCCCGGCCGGGCAGCGCCGCGTCGTTGGTGCTCACGATCGTCGGTCTCTACCTGCGCCGGGCCGGTGGGTGGATGTCGACCGCCGCCCTGGTCCGGCTGGCCGAGGAGGTCGGCTCCTCCGCACCGTTGACCCGCACCGCGATCGCCCGGCTGAAGAAGCGCGCCGTCGTCGTCGCCGCCCGCCGGGACGGGGTCCCCGGCTACGCGGTGCATCCCGGGGCGGTCCGCATGCTGCAGCGTGGTGACCGGCGCATCTTCACCCCCCGCTGCATGTCGATCGACGATCCCTGGTGTCTCATCTCGTTCTCCCTGCCGGAGCAGCAGCGCGCTGTGCGCCACCAACTCCGCCGGCGCCTGCTCTGGATCGGCTGTGGGATCGTCGCCCCCGCCCTGTGGATCTGCCCCGACTACCTCGCCGACGAGGTGGAGGAGATCCTGCACGAACTGGGGATCCGCCACCACGCCACGCTGTTCCGCAGTGAGCTCCCCCGGGTCGCGGGTCGCATCGAGGACGCGGTGGCCCGGTGGTGGGACCTGGCGGCGATCGAGGCCGCCCACCGCGACTTCATCGCGGCGATGCGCACCCTGCTGCCCGATCGTCCGCCATCCGCCGCGGAGGCCTTCCGCATCTACGTGACCGGCATCGATGTCTGGCGGACAATTCCCTACATCGATCCGGGCCTGCCCCCGTCACTGCTGCCGCCCGACTGGCCCGGCCGTCGCAGCGTCGAACTCTTCACCGTCCTGTCCGACCGGCTCGCCGAACCCGCCTGGCGGCACGTCTGCGACACCCTGGCCCGATCCGGCGGGTGACCCCGGACCGGCGTCGCGGCCGAGTGC
>JADGGF010000765.1 GCA_019690055.1 Micromonosporaceae bacterium | reverse complement strand
GAGGGCCTCGGGGTCGAAGTCGAGCTTGCGGCCGGTGATGTCCACGCGGTGGCGCTGGTAGTCGTCGAACGCGGCCCGCACGGTCGTGTCGTGGATGCTTGAGCTACCCCCGCTTTCACGGAGCGCTGGTTACCTGGCGCCGGTCGGCTCCAGGGTGGTGCCGGACGGGTCCGGCTGATCGATGTTAGCGGTGTACCAGGCGGCTTCGTACTCGTCGGGGCTGCGGTCGCCGAGGCCGGCCTGGATGCGGCGGGGGTTGTACCAGCCGTCGATGTAGGCGAACAGGGCGTTTTCGGCCTCGTCCCGGGTGCGCCATGAGGTGCGGTAGACCAGTTCGGTCTTCAGGGTGGACCAGAAGTTTTCCATTAATGCGTTGTCGTAGCTGTCTCCGGTGGAGCCCATGGAGGCGAGGATTCCGTTGTCGGACAACCGGGCGCTGAACCGAAAACTGGTGTAGTTCGATCCCTTGTCGCTGTGGTGGATCAGCTGCCCGTCGCGTACGTGGCGGGTCCAGATGGCGTACTCCAGCGCGCCAAGGACCAGGTCGGTGTCACAGCGGTCCGAGCAGCGCCAGCCCACGATCCGGTTGGAGAACGCGTCGCGCACGGCGGCGAGCCAGAACACGCCCTCACCGCACGGGATGCGGGTGGCGTCGGCCACCCACAGCCGGTTCGGTGCGGTGGCGGTGAAGTTGCGCTGCACGAGGTCGGGCGCTGGCGTGGCCTTCGGGTCCTGCCGGGTCGACCCGCCTCGCCAGCCGCGACGCAGGTACGCGCCCTGCCAGCCCTGCTGGCGCATCAGCCGCTCGACTCGCTTGCGGCCGACGTGGATGCCGTCGCGGCGCAACTGCCGCCACACCCGGTCGGCGCCGTAGGTGCGCCCGGACGCCTCCCAGATCTCGTGGATGTTGCTCAGCAGCCCGCGGTCGACCATCTTTCGGTCACACGGCTGCTCAACCTGCTTGATCCAGCCGTAGTAGGTAGATTCCTCGATCTCCAGGACCCGAAGCAGGAGCGCGACCGCGAACTGGTCACGATGGTCGTCAACGAACCTCATGACCGTCGCCGGGTCGGGTCGAGCTCCTGGGCGAAATACACGCTGGCGGCCTTCAAGATCGCGTTAGCGCGGCGCAGCTCCAACACTTCCTCACGAAGCCGGCGGTTCTCCTCCACCAGCTCCGCACTCGGCCGGTCGCCGCGCTCACCGCGGTCGGCCTCGTCCTGGCGGATCCAGTTCCGCAACGCCTCGTGATGCACACCCAACTGCTCGGCCAGCCGGCGGATTACCGGCTTCGGGTTCGACTCCCGATACAGCCGCACCGCGCGGGCGCGCAACTCGTCCGGATACTTCCTCGGTGCAGGCATCAACGCCCTCCTCCCATGGCCATCAGACCATGATCGAAAGGCTCCGCGGAACCGGGGGTAGCTCAC
>JADGGF010000764.1 GCA_019690055.1 Micromonosporaceae bacterium | reverse complement strand
GTTGAAGCTTATCTGGAGTTCGTCCTGCTGGTACGGGCCTTGACCTGGGCTGGTTTCGTGGGCGACATGTCGCCGACGGTGCTAGACATGATCACTTCTGTTCGCTGTAGCGGACCGCGTCAGCCCGTTGCTCACCAAGGAGAGCGGCGATCTGCGTCCGCAGTCTGTGGTTCTCGGCACGTAGGGCTCGGGTGTCGTCGAGTAGAGCTTCTATGCGCCGCTTGAGCGAGGGGTTGGTCGCCTGCTGTGCGGTGGGGAGCCGGGTGCGGGTCGAGTCGGGGGTGCGGAGCCGCTGGATTTCGGCGCGGAGGTCGGGGTCTCGGTAGAGGAGGCTGCGGGATACCGCTGCGGCGGCGGCAACGGCGACGAAGCTGATGGGGTTGCCGTCACGGTCGAGGCGTCGGATTGCGGCTTGGGCTCGCCGCCGGGCGTCGTGTGCGCGTCGTTGGGTGGCTTGGGTGAGGGAGTTGACGTTGCCGGGCATGACTTGTCGGCCTCGCTCTCGATGACTTCTAGTGCGGTAATGACTTTCTCGAGGTTGGTTGCGACCTGGCGGTGGTTGGCGGCAAGGCGTGTGTTGCCGCTGCGCTCGGCTAGATCGATCAGTTGAAGGGTGTCGTCGTGTTGTCGGCGGTGCAGCGGAAGAAACTGCGGTGTGGTTTGGAAGTCGGGGCAGGTCAGGCAGGCGTTGGGGTGTGGGCAGTCCTGCTGTGGAGGGCGGCCGCAGTAGCCGTTTGGGAGGCTGGCCTGCACTCGGGCGAGGTTGTGTTTGACCCATTCCGCGTCGGCGGTGAGGGCCTCGGGGTCGAAGTCGAGCTTGCGGCCGGTGATGTCCACGCGGTGGCGCTGGTAGTCGTCGAACGCGGCCCGCACGGTCGTGTCGTGGATGCTGGCGTAGCGGGCGGTCATCTGGGGTGAGGCGTGGCCGAGGAGTTTCTGCACGACGTGCTGGGGCACGCCGGTGTTGATTAGCCTGGTGCCCAGGGTGTGCCGGAACTGGTGCGCGGTTACCCGTGTCGGCTGGCCGGCTTCATCGCGCACGTCGATGGCGTTCTGCCACTCCATCAAGCGCTGACGTAGGGTGCCGTAGCTGAACGGCCGGTGCCCGTCGGGGTTGCAGTAGGGCGACGGGAACAGCCGTTGTCGGAGTTGGCCTGGCCAACGGTCCTGCACGTGGGCTTGTTGCGATCGGATTGCTTCGGCGGCTCGGGCTGACAGCGGCACGAGTTGCTCTGCGGCCATCTTGGCGTTGTGAAACAGCAGGCAGGGCCAACCGACGCTGTCGTCGATGATCGGGTTGAACGGCAGCACGCAGGCGTCGTTGGCCCGCAGACCGGTCTCCATGATGAGGACCACCAGGTTGCGGGTGGTCTCATCGGGAAGCTTTGCCAGGTTGGCCGGATTCTCCAGTTGGGCCATGACGAACTCGGGGATGA
>JADGGF010000096.1 GCA_019690055.1 Micromonosporaceae bacterium | reverse complement strand
ATCCGGCGCGCGCCGCTGGTGGGCACACCGCGGGCGGGTGTGACCGGTTCCCCGCCCGACCAGGACGCCGACTCCCCGTGGCGCGGGTAGCCGGCCGGTGGGGTCGACGGCTCGGGCGGCCAACCCCGACGGGGGGTCGCACGATCGTCGTCGGGCGCGGACCAGTGACGAGGCGGTCCGTACCCATGGGTCATGGCCCTACAGGCTACCGAAGCGCCCGACGATCACCGAGGCCAGTTGTCCCGCCCAGGGCCGTGGACAACTGCGGGCCTGGGGACAACCCAGGGCCAGAAGCCACCCAGGGCCAGGGACAATCGGTGCTCGTGGCCAGGGACGTGCCGGAGGACGGGCCGGCGGAGGCGGGCAGTCGCCGCGAGCGGGCGTCTCGGCGCACCGTCCGCCGGTCGGGCGACAGTGGGCGGGAGCACTACTTCACGGCCAACCCGACCGCACCGGCCCGGGCGTCAGTCGTGACGTTCCAGGCCGGCGGCCGCGAGTTCCGGCTGCGCGCGGCCGGGGGTGTGTTCAGCGCCGAACGGCTCGACCCGGGAACCGCGGTGCTGCTGCGCAAGGCGCCCCTGCCCGGCCCGGCCACGGAGGGAACCCTGCTCGATTTGGGCTGCGGGTACGGCCCGGTCGCCTGCGTGCTCGCGACCCTCGCTCCCCGGGCCACCGTCTACGCCGTGGATGTCAACAGCCGGGCGCTGGAGCTGACCCGGGCCAATGCCGACCAGCTCGGTGTCGACATCACCGCCTGCGGACCCGATGAGGTCCCGGCCGAGCTCCGGTTCGCGCAGATCTGGTCCAACCCGCCGATCCGCATCGGCAAGCCGGCACTGCACGCGCTGCTGCGGCACTGGCTGGCTCGGTTGGCCCCCGACGGCGTGGCCTGGCTCGTCGTCGCCCGTCACCTCGGCGGCGACTCGCTCGCCGCCTGGCTGCGCGACGAGGGGCACGACGTGGTCCGACACGCCAGCCAGCAGGGCTACCGGGTCCTGCGGGTCAGGCGACCACGTGGTCCCGGCGGCGCCGGGTGAACGCCGCCCGACTCGCGTACTGCGCGGGATCGTCCGGGTAACCGACGGCGACCAGCGTGAGGCCGTGCGGCGGCGCCACCGCGACCTCGCCGGCCCGCTCTCGCCGCTGCAGCAGCGACCCGGGCCAGTCCACGGGTCGACGGCCGTCACCGACCGCGAGCAGGGCCCCGACCAGGCTGCGCACCATCGCCTGGCAGAACGCGTCGGCGGTCACGGTGGCGATCACGATACCGTCGGGGTCGCGCCGCCAGGCCAGATCGGTGAGGGCCCGGATGGTCGACGCGTTCTCCTTGCGGCGGCAGTACGCGGCGAAGTCGTGCTCGCCGAGCAGCGGCTCGGAAGCGGCATTGAGCGCCGCCACGTCGAGCGGTCGCCGCCAGGCCAACGTGTCCCGGCGACGCAGCGGCGGGGCGCCCTCGGGCGCATCACTGACCCGGTACTGGTAGCGGCGCCACAGCGCGGAGAACCGGGCGTCGAACTCCGGCGACACCGCGGTCACCGCGTGGACCCGCACGTCGGGCGGCAACAGGGCGGCCAACCGGCGCAGGATCGAGTCCCGCAACGCGTCCCATCGCGGCAGCGACATATCCACATGGCACACCTGGCCGGTCGCGTGCACCCCGGCGTCGGTCCGTCCGGCCACCGTCAGGCCGCCCACCTCGTCCACGCCACACAGCTGGTGCAGCGCCTGCGTCAGCACGCCGGCCACCGTCCGGCGCCCCGGTTGACTGGCCCACCCGGCGAAGTCGGTGCCGTCATAGGACAGGTCCAGCCGCAGCCGTACGGTCTCGCCGCCGGACGTGGGCACCTCGGCACCAGACGCAGTCAAGACCTGCCTCCCGGACAGAGGCAGGTCTTGACCATGGGTATCTCAGGCGCGGGCGTTCTCGTCGGTCTCGCCCTCGCCGGCCTTCTCCTCGGCGGACTCGCCCGCGAGCGCGGCCACGGCCTCGGAGCGCTCCCGCCGGCGGGCCGTCGCCTTGCTGGCCCGGCTCGGCGTCGGGGTCGACACCTCGCGCTCCTCGACCAGCTCGATCACGGCCATCGGTGCGGCGTCGCCCTTCCGGACGCCGGCCTTGACAATGCGGGTGTAGCCGCCGTTCCGCGTGGCGTACTGCGGGGCGATCTCGTCACGCAGCTTGTAGGCCACGTCACGCTCGTGAATGACCCGCAGCACCCGCCGGAAGGAGGCGAGGTCGCGACGCTTCGCCCGAGTGATGAGGTGCTCGGCGAAGGGCCGCAGGCGCTTGGCCTTGGCCTCGGTGGTGGTGATCTTCCCGTGCTTGAACAGCGACGTGGCGAGGTTCGCCAGCATCAGCCTCTCGTGGGCGGGGCTGCCACCGAGGCGAGGGCCCTTGGTCGGCTGTGGCATCGTTGGTGGTCCTTTCCTGCGGGCTAGGCAGAGCGGGCGGGCTAGGCAGAGGTGGTCCGGGCCGCTCGGTCAGAGCTGTTCGGTCTCCCGGAAGTCGTCGGCGTCGTAGTCCACGTCGGAGAACGTGTCCACCACCTGCGACGGGTCGAAGACCGGCGCCGAGTCCTTCAAGGCCAGACCCATGCCCGCGAGCTTCATCTTGACCTCGTCGATGGACTTCTGGCCGAAGTTGCGGATGTCGAGCAGGTCCGCCTCGGTGCGGGAGATCAGCTCGCCGACGGTGTTGATGCCCTCCCGCTTGAGGCAGTTGTACGACCGGACCGTCAGGTCCAGCTCCTCGATGGGCAGCGCCAGGTCGGCGGCGAGCTGCGCGTCCTGCGGCGAGGGGCCGATGTCGATGCCCTCGGCGGTCTCGTCCAGCTCGCGGGCCAGGCCGAAGAGCTCGACCAGGGTGGAGCCGGCACTGGCCAGCGCCGTGCGCGGCGTGATCGAGGGCTTGGTCTCCACGTCGATGATCAGCCGGTCGAAGTCCGTCCGCTGCTCGACCCGGGTGGCCTCCACGTGGTAGGTCACCTTGAGCACCGGGGAGTAGATCGAGTCGACCGGAATCCGCCCGATCTCCTGGCCCGGCTGCTTGTTCTGGGCCGCGCTCACGTAACCCCGGCCACGCTCGACCGTGAACTCCATGTCCAGCCGGCCCTTGGCGTTCAGGGTGGCGAGCTTGAGATCCGGGTTGTGGATGGTCACGCCGGCCGGCGGCTGGATGTCACCGGCGGTCACCTCGCCCGGGCCCTGCTTACGCAGGTAGAGCGAAACCGGCTCGTCGTGCTCCGAGCTGACGCAGAGTTCCTTGACGTTCATGACGAGCTCGACCACGTCCTCCTTGACGCCGGGGATCGTGGTGAACTCGTGCAGCACACCGTCGATCTTGATGCTGGTAACGGCGGCGCCGGGGATCGAGCTGAGCAACGTACGCCGCAACGAGTTGCCGAGCGTGTAGCCGAAGCCCGGCTCCAGGGGCTCGATGGTGAACCGGGACCGGGTTTCGTTGATCGGCTCTTCCGTCAGAGTCGGTCGCTGGGAGATGAGCACTTCGGTGTTCCTTTGTTCGGGGCGCCCGCCATATGACGCCCGACCAATGTTCCTTCTGTGGGTCCCGCAACCTGCATCAGGTCTTGCGACCGGCTTATGAGGTCTTACGACCGTACGGGTCTTTGGTTCCGACGACCCGGTTGGCCGTCTGAGGTGGTTCCTGGCAAGGCGCACGCCGGCGCGGTGTGCGTCAGCACATAAGCCGGCGAGCAACACCGCCAGGGGCCGCCTCAGACGGCCCGCCTACTACTTCGAGTAGAACTCGACGATGAGTTGCTCCTGCACCTGGGTGTCGATCACCGCCCGGGACGGGAGCGAGTGAATCAGGATCTTGAGCTGGCTGGGGATCGGCTCCAGCCAGGCCGGCACGGTGCGCTGGCCGGCCGCGGCTCGGGCGACCACGAACGGCGTGAGCTGCGCCGAGGACTCGCGGACCTGGATGATGTCGTGCTCGCTGACCAGGTAGGACGGGATGTCCACCTTCCGGCCATTGACCGTGAAGTGGCCGTGCTTGACGAGCTGCCGCGCCATGTCCCGCGACGGGGCGAAGCCGGCCCGGTACACGACGTTGTCCAGACGGGACTCGAGGATCTTGAGCAGCTCCTCACCGGTCTTGCCGCTGCGCCGGTTGGCCTCCTCGTAGTACCGGCGGAACTGCTTCTCCAGGACGCCGTAGATCCGGCGGGCCTTCTGCTTCTCGCGCAGCTGCAGCATGTACTCGCTCTCCTTGGCCCGGCCCCGGCCATGCTGACCGGGCGGGAAGGGGCGGGACTCGAACGGGCACTTCGGCCCCTCGCACTTGCTGCCCTTGAGGAAGAGCTTCATCTTCTCGCGCCGGCAACGGCGGCAGTCGGCACCAGAGTATCGAGCCATGTCCTTCTATCCCTGTCCCTCAGACCCGGCGACGCTTCGGCGGACGGCACCCGTTGTGCGGCTGCGGCGTGACGTCGGAGATGGTGCCGACCTCCAAGCCGGCCGCGGTGAGCGACCGGATGGCCGTCTCCCGGCCCGACCCGGGACCCTTGACGAAGACGTCGACCTTCCGCATGCCGTGCTCCATGGCCCGGCGAGCGGCCGCCTCGGCGGCGAGCTGGGCCGCGAACGGGGTGGACTTGCGCGACCCCTTGAAACCGACCTGCCCGGCCGAGGCCCAGGAGATCACGGCGCCGGTCGGGTCGGTGATCGAGACGATCGTGTTGTTGAAGGTGCTCTTGATGTGCGCCTGTCCGTACGCGACGTTCTTTCGTTCCTTGCGGCGGACCTTCTTGGCCGCAGCCGCGGGTCCGGTACGAGCCTTCGGTGGCATATGCGTGTGCGCTCCGTCTGTCTTTCTCTGCGGCTGGTTTGTCCTTCGGGGGGTTTGCGGGGGGCATGCCCCCGCAGGTCCGGTCCCCACGGGTTGTCCTCGTGCCCCCGCCCGGCGACTCGCCGTAACGATCCGTACGGCCTAGCCCCGTCGGGGGGGTCTGCGGGGGGCTCGCCCCCGCAGGTTCACTTCTTGCCCGGCTTCTTCTTCCCGGCGACCGTCCGCTTGGGACCCTTGCGGGTGCGGGCGTTGGTGCGGGTGCGCTGGCCTCGGACGGGCAGGCCCTTGCGGTGGCGGATGCCCTGGTAGCACCCGATCTCGATCTTGCGGCGGATGTCGGCCTGCACCTCACGGCGCAGGTCACCCTCGACCTTGTAGTTGGCCTCGATGAAGTCGCGCAGCGCCACTACTTCTTCATCGGTGAGGTCCCTGGCGCGCTTGTCCGGGCTGATCCCGGTGGCGGCGAGCGTCTGCTTCGCTCTGGTGCGACCGATGCCGTAGATGTAGGTAAGCGCGATCTCCATCCGCTTCTCGCGCGGAAGATCGACGCCGACGAGACGTGCCATGTGCGGCGTGCTCCTTGCCTGTTCGCGGAGGTGTGGCGCCCGCCCCGCCCTCACCCGCCTTAGTGAGGCCCCGGCCTCCGACCGGGGGTAGACCGCGCATCACCCGAGGACCGGGAGTCCGCGCGGCTGGAGCGGACGATCTGGTCGTGCAGCACCGGGCTGCGCCCGAGGGCCCGGCCGCGCTCGAGGGAGGCAGCGGGGCGCGTCGGGCCGTAGCTCAGCCTTGGCGCTGCTTGTGGCGCGGGTCGGTGCAGATCACCATGACCCGCCCGTGGCGCCGGATGATCCGGCACTTGTTGCAAATCTTCTTGACGCTCGGCTTGACCTTCACAGGGCTGCCTTACTTCATGCTCGGGCCGACCCCGCACCCCGGAAGCCGGCGAGAGGGGTAGGCGTCAGATCGTGGTCAAACAGGGGCGTCACTTGTAGCGGTAGACGATTCGCCCCCGGGTCAGGTCGTACGGCGACAGCTCGACGACGACCCGGTCCTCGGGCAGGATGCGGATGTAGTGCTGCCGCATCTTGCCGCTGATGTGGGCCAGAACCTTGTGCCCGTTCGCGAGCTCCACCCGGAACATAGCGTTGGGCAGGGGCTCGATCACGCGGCCCTCGATCTCGATGGCACCGTCTTTCTTGGGCATATCCTCCGCTACCTGACGTGATGGCGCACCCTCGGTGCACGCCGTCGTTTCGCAGGCGGTAGAGGGGCCGCCCGCGCCAGCCGCAGGTCCGGCACCGCGTACCGTCAGGGAAGCGCTGGCCTGGACGGTTGCGGGCACGCCGGACTCGACGCCGTGCGCCAGCGACCACTATACGCTCATCCGTTCATCGCCGGCAAACCGGGGTGTAATTGCAAGAGGCCCGTGCGCGCCGGGCAGCGACTGAGCGAGGAGGGAAGGCCACGCATCAAGGGCCCGAGGCCCGTGCGGGCGTCAGCGAGCACCAGAGATACTGCTGAGCCGGTCGCCGAGGCGGGCGGCGCCGCCGTCGCGGGCGGTGAGCACCCAGGCGCCATCCTCGGTCAGGGCCACCGTGTGCTCGACGTGCGCGGCGATCGACCCATCCTTGGTCACCACGGTCCACCCGTCGGCGAGTTCGACCGTGCGCGGCGACCCTAGGGTGATCATCGGCTCGATGGCCAGGCACAGGCCCGGAGTCAGGCGTGGCCCCCGACCCGGCCGCCCGTAGTTGAGCACGTGCGGGTCCTGGTGCATCTCGGTACCGATCCCATGACCGCCGTAGCCCTCGACGATCCCGTACCGCCCTGAGGAGCGCACCGACTTCTCGACCGCGTGGGAGATGTCGGTGAGCCGGCCGCGCCCGGACCGTACGCCCTCCGCCGCGGCCGCGATGCCCGCCCACAGCGCCTCCTCGGCCGCCCGCATCAGCGCGGCGACCGCCGGCGCCACCTCACCCACGGCGACGGTGACCGCGGCGTCGCCGTGCCAGCCGTCGAGGATCGCGCCGGCGTCGATCGAGATCAGGTCGCCCTCGCGCAGCACCTGACTCGGGCTGGGGATCGCGTGCACGACCTGGTTGTTGACCGAGGTGCACAGCGTCGCCGGGTACCCGTGGTAGCCCAGGAAGGACGGGATGGCTCCGTGCGAGCGGATGATCTCCTCGGCGAGGCGATCGAGGTCGGCCGTGGAGACGCCGGGCACCGCGGCGGCACTGACCCGCTCGAGCACCTCCGCGACCACGAGCCCGGCAGAGCGCATCAGCGTGATCTGTTCCGGCGTCTTGTACTGGATCTGCAGCCGATAGCGGCCCATCATCTTTTCTCTCGCCCGCGATGACCGGGCCCGCCCGAGCCGCTCCGAACGCAGCGCCCGGTCGTACCCCGCTTGCTCTTCGAGCTGTCCGCCCTACCCGCCGTACGGCCGCAAGGCGTCCTTGGCCCGCTCGGTCACGTCCTCGACCGGGCCCGTCGCGTCGATGCCCACCAGCTTGCCCTGAGCACCGTAGAAGTCGATCAACGGAGCGGTATCCCGGGCGTACACGCGCAGGCGCTCGGCCACGGTCTCGGGCTTGTCGTCGTCGCGCTGGTAGAGCTCGCCGCCACACCGGTCACAGATGCCGGGCCGCGACGGCGGGTCGAACGCTTCGTGCCAGATCTTGCCGCAGTTGCGGCAGGTCCGCCGACCCGACAGGCGCCGGATCACCTCGTCGTTGTCGACGACCAGCTCGAGGACGACGTCCAGCGCCACGCCCATGTCGGCCAGCATCTTGTCCAGCGCGGTGGCCTGCGGGAGCGTGCGGGGGAATCCGTCGAGCAGGAACCCGTGGGCGGCGTCCGGCTCGGCCAGGCGCTCCCGCACCATGTTGATCGTCACCTCGTCCGGCACGAGCTGGCCGGACTCCATGTAGCGCTTGGCCTCGAGCCCCAGCGGCGTGCCCTGGGCGAGGTTCGCCCGGAAGATGTCCCCCGTCGAGATCTTCGGCACGGCCAGGTGGGCCGCGATGAACTCGGCCTGGGTGCCCTTGCCCGCGCCGGGGGGTCCCACCAGAACCAGCCTCACGGGACCACCACCCCTCCGACGCCCCGGCGTACCCGCCGATCTCCGACTTGCTACCCGTCCAATCCGCCGCCGACGCCACCCCGCACGGCCTCGTCGCGACGGCTTCTTCTGCATGTACTCTCCGTTCCGGCGCCGACCGCTCATCCCCTCGCACTCTGCCACGCTCGCCGACGATGATCACTTGCGACCGCAGCAGTTGTGGCGATGATCGCGATGTGGGCGCTGGCTCGTTCCTCCTGTCCCGGGCCCTGACGGTGACCGCTCGCCCGGGCCACCGGGTTGGCCGGTGACCCCGGGACCCGGACCCTCACCCGGTGAGGCTCCTGACGCTGGTCACCGCCGGAAGCCTTCGTCGGACCGGAGGACGCCTTCGCATCACCGCAGGGGGCCTTCGGATCACCGGAGGAAGCCTTCGTAGTTGCGCTGCATGAGCTGGCTCTCGATCTGTTTGACCGTCTCCAGCCCCACGCCAACCATGATCAGTACGGCCGTGCCGCCGAACGGGAAGTTCTGCCGGTTGCCACCGGCCATGTTGATGAACAGGTTCGGCAGGACGGCGATGAAGGCGAGGTAGAGCGAGCCCGGCAGGGTGATCCGGCTCAGGATGAAGCCGAGGTAGTCGGCCGTCGGTTTGCCCGGCCGGATGCCCGGGACGAAGCCGCCGTACCGCTTCATGTTGTCCGCGATGTCCGTCGGGTTGAAGGTGATCCCGACGTAGAAGTAGGTGAAGGCCACGATCAACACGAAGAACAGGGTGATGTTCACCCAGTGCTGCGGGTTGATGATGTACTGGTTGATGAACCGGCCCACCCGACCGGGGTTGGCGGGATCCATGAAGCCCACGATCAGCTGCGGCAGGTAGAGCAGCGACGAGGCGAAGATGACCGGGATGACGCCGGCCTGGTTGACCTTCAGCGGGATGTAGGTGGAGGTTCCCCCGTACATCCGCCGGCCGATCATCCGCTTGGCGTACTGCACCGGGATACGCCGCTGGGCCTGCTCCATGAGGACCACGAAGAAGATCACGACGATCCCGATCGCGAGGATGCCCAGGAAGGTCGCCCAGCCGCGGTTCTCCTTGATCTGCCAGCCCTCGCTCGGGACGCGAGCGACGATCGACGTGAAGATCAGCACGGACATGCCGTTGCCGACCCCCCGGTCGGTGATCAGCTCGCCCAGCCACATGACGACGCCGGTACCGGCGGTCATGGTGATGACCAGCGTGACCAGGGTGAGCGGAAGCCCGAGCTCGGTGTTCTCCGGGATCACCGACACCGAGCAGGCGCCGGCGAACAGCTGACCGGTGCGGGCGAGGGCCACGAAGGCCGACGCCTGCAGGATGGCCAGGCCCAGCGTCAGGTACCGGGTGTACTGCGTGATCTTCGCCTGCCCGGACTGCCCCTCCTTCTTGAGCAGCTCGAGCCGCGGCACCACCACGGCGAGCAGCTGCAGGATGATGCTCGCCGTGATGTACGGCATGATGCCGAGCGCGAACACCGACAGCTGCAGCAGCGCCCCACCCGAGAAGAGGTTCAGCAGCGTGAAGACCCCGGTGCTGTCGGCACCCTGGGCCTCCTCGATGCACTGCTGGACGTTGTTGAACGACACGCCCGGGCTCGGCAGGGTCGCGCCGAGCCGGTAGATCGCGATGATGCCCAGCGTGAACAGCAGCTTCTTGCGCAGGTCAGGCGTACGGAACGCACTGAGAAAGGCGGAGAGCAAGGTTCTTCCTCCTGCGCGGGGCGGGGCCGAGGATCGGACCGTTGAGGGTGTCTGTTTGGGCCGTGACGGCGAAGCCAGCCCGCGGCGGCACGCCGGTTACGGCACGCTATGGAAGGCTGACTTTAACAGTCCGTGGGGTACCAGGTCAGGTCGGGCTGCCTCATCGCAGCGCCGAGTGGTGGGAGCCGTACGGTCAGTGGACCACTGACCGTACGGCTCGCGCTCACAGGGTGGTGGTCGAGCCTCCCGCCGCGGTGATCTTCTGCACCGCGGACTCGCTGAACGCGTGCGCGGAAACCTGCAGCCGCACCCCGCCCAGCTCGCCGTTGCCGAGCACCTTGACCGGCTGTCCCTTGCGGACCGCGCCCGCGGCCACGAGCTCATCCGGGCCGACCTGGCCGCCCTCGGGGAACAGTTCGGCCAGCCGGTCGAGGTTCACCACCTGGTAGCTGACCTTGAACTTGTTCTTGAAGCCCTTGAGCTTGGGCAGCTGCATGTGGATCGGGATCTGACCACCCTCGAACCACGCCGGGACCCGGTGCCGGGCCTTGGTGCCCTTGGTGCCCCGACCGGCGGTCTTCCCCTTCGAGCCCTCACCCCGACCGACCCGGGTCTTGGGGGTGTGCGCACCGGGCGCCGGGCGAAGGTGATGGACCTTGATCGCCATTAGTCGACCTCCTCCACGGTGACGAGGTGCCGGACCGTGAAGATCATCCCCCGGAACTCGGGGCGGTCCTCCTTCACCACGACATCGTTGATCCGCCGCAGGCCGAGCGAGCGCAGCGTGTCCCGCTGGTTCTGCTTGGCCCCGATCTGGGACCGGACCTGGGTGACCTTCAGCTTCGCCATGGCAGCGCCCTCCTTCCACTCGCGGCCGCCGGGCTCACGGACGTGGCCGGGCCACGCGCACCGCGGACGCCCGCTTCTTCAGCTCGCACTAGGCCCCCACTCCGGCCCGGGCGGCCAGCATCGCTGCCGGGGCGACATCCTCCACCGGCAGGCCACGCCGCGCCGCGACCTGCTCGGGCGACTCCAGCTTGCGCAGGGCCGCCACCGTCGCGTGCACGATGTTGATCGGGTTGGACGAGCCGAGGCTCTTGGAGAGCACGTCGTGGATGCCCGCGCACTCCAGCACGGCCCGGACGGGACCGCCGGCGATCACGCCGGTACCCGGGCTGGCCGGCTTGAGGAGCACGATGCCGGCGGCGTCCTCACCGATCACCGGGTGCGGGATGGTCGCGGCGACCCGGGGCACCTTGAAGAAGTGCTTCTTGGCCTCCTCGACTCCCTTCGCGATGGCCGCGGGCACCTCCTTGGCCTTGCCGTAGCCGACGCCGACCGTGCCGTCGCCGTCGCCGACCACCACCAGGGCGGTGAAGCTGAACCGCCGACCACCCTTGACGACCTTGGCGACCCGGTTGATGGTCACGACCCGCTCGAGGTGCGGGGTCTTCTCCGCCGCCTCGCGCCCGCCGCGGCCCTCGCCGCGGCTGCGGCCACGAC
>JADGGF010000763.1 GCA_019690055.1 Micromonosporaceae bacterium | reverse complement strand
CTGCGTCGTTCGTGGGGTAGCCAGATGGTGATCGGTCCGCAGGAGAGCATGGCGAGGGCGAGGGCTGCTTCGGGGCTGTGGAAGCCTCGAGCCCGTCGGAAGATCAGCCGCACGACGTTGTTGAGGCCCTCGGCGCGGCCGTTGTTGATGCCGAGCCGGATCGCGGCGATGATGCCGTCGCGGAACTTGCGGACGGTCTTGGCGGCCTTGACGAACGCGGGTAGCCGGGAGCGGCTGGCCCGGGAGATCCACCGGTCGAGCAGTTCGGCGACCTGCTGGATGGTCAGGTCGCCGGCGAAGATGGCGCGAAGCGCTTCTTTGAGCGTGTAGGCGCGCCAGACGTCGCCGCCGCGGCGTTTGAGCCGGCGTAAGACGGCGGCCTGCTCGTCGGTCAGGTCGGTGGGATTCTTCAGCAGCGCCCAGCGGGCGCCTTTGAACTTCTTGGCCGCCACGGGGTCGCCGCCGTGGCGCAGCTCGTTCCAGGCCTTGCGACGCTCGACATCCAGCGCGTTGGTGCCAAGTCGCACGACGTGAAACGGGTCGATGCAGATGACCGCTTGCGGCGCGTTGGCTTTCACGCTCTTGTTGAAGGGGTGACCCATGTCCATGCTGACCGCCTGGAGCTGGTGGGCGCGGGGCTGGCCGTGCTCGTCGTCACCGAGCTCGGCGAAGAACTCGTTGAGGGTTTCGGTGTCCTTGCCGGCTTTGCCCCACACGACCTTGCCGGTGACGTGGTCGGTGACCAGGGTCAGGTAGTTGTGGTGCTTCTTCCACGAGACCTCATCGACGCCGACGTGGACCAGGCCCTCCAGTCGGCTGTGGTCCATGTCGGTGGCCACGACCCGCTCGCAGATGCGCCCGACAGTGTCCCAGTCGATGCGCAGGAACCGGGCGATCGTCGTCTTGTCCGTCTTCGTCGCCAGGAAGGCGGTCACGTCCTCGAAGTCGCGGGTGAACCCGGCCCGGTGCCGGGCGAACGGCACCGCCTCCACGACGACGCCGTGCTCCGGGCAGCGCAGCCGGCGCAACCCGGCATGCACGGCCACGACGTTGGGGCCGAAGTCCAGGTGCCGCCACGACGACGGCGCCGGGCGCGTGTCGTAGCGGAAGCGGGTCGAGAACCCGCACAACGGGCACTCCAGGCGGCGTCGGGTCAGGGCGATGTCGATGTCGAGGCGGCCGTCCCGCAGCGAGAACCCGCGCACGGTGATACCGGGCAGGTCGAGCAGACGGCGCAGTAGAGTACTGGCGCGCACGGTCCGTTCCGTCTACTTGGTTGATCTTGGTCGACAGCGAAGCTAACTGGTCGGACCGTGCGCGTTCTTCCAGCTACCTGACGTGACGCTCGTCTGCTTGTCGACCAGCCGAAGCAGCGATCACATCCCGGCCCTCAACCCACACTCATGCCGGGAGGGCCTGTGTTTCGGTACGTAACGAGC
>JADGGF010000762.1 GCA_019690055.1 Micromonosporaceae bacterium | reverse complement strand
GCGGCCGGGCGCCAGGGGGCGAGCGCCTCGGCGGCGGGCACCGGGGCCGGCGTCATGCGGCCGGGCGCCCCCGGGGTACGGGAGAACCGGGGGGCCGTTCCGGCCTGGGTCATGCCGTCGGCGACCACGTACGTGCGGCGGTGCATCAGATGCGGGTGCTCGGCCGCCTCCGCGAAGGTGAGCACCGGGGTCACGCACGCCTCCGTCCCCGCGAAGTGGGCGGCCCACTCGTCCCGGGTCCGGGTGGCGAAGGCCTCGGTGAACCGGCGGCGCAACTCGGGCCAGCACGCCACGTCGGCCTGCCGGGCGGGATCGATGTCGGTCAGGCCGAGGCCCTGCAGCAGGGCCGCGAAGAACCGCGGCTCGAGCGCGCCGACGGCGACGAACTTTCCGTCAGCACATGCGTATGTGTCGTAGAAGGGGGCACCGCCGTCGAGCAGGTTGCTCGCGCGCTCGTCCCGCCAGGCCCCCCGGGCCCGCATGCTCATCATGAGCTGGGCCAGCAGGGACGCCCCGTCGACCATCGCCGCGTCGATCACCTGGCCCTGGCCGGACCGGTCCCGCTCCCACAGCGCGGCGAGCACGCCGATGAGCAGCAGCATCGAGCCGCCGCCGAAGTCCCCGACGAGGTTGAGCGGGGGCGGGGGCGGACCACCGGCCCGGCCGATCGCGTGCAGCACGCCGGTGAGGCCGATGTAGTTGAGATCGTGTCCCACCTCGCCGGCCAGCGGACCGTCCTGGCCCCAGCCGGTCATCCGGGCGTAGACCAGGCGCGGGTTGCGGGCGCGACACACGTCGGGACCGAGGCCGAGCCGCTCCATCACCCCCGGCCGCAGGCCTTCCAGCAACACATCGGCCCGGGCGACCAGCTCCAGGGCGGTGGCCCGGCCCTCCGGCGCCTTCAGGTCGAGCACGACCCGCCGGCGCCCGCGCTGCAGCGGGTCCGGGGTGCCCGGCTTGCCCAGGGCCAGGGCGGGCGGCCCGGGCCGGTCCACACAGACGACGTCGGCCCCGAGGTCGGCGAGGACCATGGCCGCGTGCGGGACCGGGCCGATCGCGGCGAACTCCAGGACCCGCAACCCGCGCAGCGGTCCGCCCCCAGCGGACGTCTCGCCGGTGCCGTCCGGCATCGCACCCTCCTCAGCTGTCCGGTTGCGTCAGGATACGAGCGATCGTCTCCGGCGCCTCGCGCCACACGGTCTCAGCCCGATCCAGGCTCGGAGATTCAGCGAGTACCGTCAACGTCTCCGGCTCGTAGCGACTCAGCGTGGTGCCGTCGAAGCGGATGATGCGACCCGTCACGCCGGCCGTGGCGTCGCTCAGGAGAGCGACCACCGCGGGGGCAACCTCCTCCGGTGAGCCGAGCCGGGGCCGGTCGGGCCGGTCGTCGAGGGCCGCCATGTCCGTGGCTGCCAGTGGTGAGATGGCGTTGACCCGAATTCCCACCGC
>JADGGF010000761.1 GCA_019690055.1 Micromonosporaceae bacterium | reverse complement strand
ACCTCAGCCCGTAGCCGACGCAACTCCGCAGACTCCTCACTGCTCACCCCAGGCCGGCGACCAGCGTCGATCTCAGCCTGACGCACCCACTTGCGCACCGTCTCAGCCGCGCCGATCCCGAGCTTGGCCGCCACCGCCTGGATCGCGGCGTACTCGTGCTCGTAGTTCGGGCGAATCTCGGCAACCATCCCCACCGCCCGGTCCCGCAACTCACGCGGGTAGGGAGACCTCCGTGGCATGACTCATCCTCTCAATCGAGTCTCCACGAAACCCGGGGTGGTTCAGGTTGCGACGCAGCCGAGGGCGCCTCGGCCGAAGCTCGCCGCCCGTGCCGCGTCACTCGCGCCGGTCCGGGTCGTGCTCGTCGGGCCGGTCGAACCGGTCCGGATCCCGGATGACCAGGTCCGGCAGTACCCCACGTAGCCGCCGGCCGGGATACGCCATCGTCGGCCTTTGTGCTCGTACGTCAACGGCTCGCTCGAGTGCCGCACGAGCGAGAAGACTGGGTGCAGGCGGATGGTCTCGGCCAGGCGGCTTGCACCTTCCGGACTCATCGGCCTCACCCTCTTGTGCAGCGAGAACCGGCGACCATGATTAGAAACTACGAGTCAGCGGCGCCCTCAATGCTTTGGAGAATACGTGACACTAGGCGGTCGAGGGCGACTCCGTCAGCAGGTGACGCCAGCCAGCCTCGGATCTGTTCGGCTGCAGCGAAGCACTCCTGAAATGTCGTTCGTGGATGAATCCACCGGAGCCACTCGGCAACACGTCGAATGTCATACTCAAGCGAGCCCACACCTGCAGTCGCGTGACGCATGCGGATCGAGTCCACGGCTAACTTTAGCCGCTGTCGTACATTGTCGTACTCAGAAAGGCAGTATTCGAGCGTTTCGGACAGGTCCGCACCCAATGGCGCCAGCGGCTCAACACTGCCAAGGATTCGCTCTTCAACGCCACGGTGTGTGTCCTGCAATGCGTCTATGATTACACGTATGCGCGAGGCTTGGCCCGGATCATCAACTGCTATCACGAAATTGTGTGGCCCGGGGGCCCCAATGAGGCGCGAATAGCGAGTCAGGCCCTCCACGTCAGTGACGTAGAAACGACCATCGGCGAGTTCCAGCGGGCCGGAATAGACGATCGTTCCAGATCGGACGCGAACGCTGCTCCAGAACGTGACTCTAACCAGCGCAATCTGGGCACGAACCGCCACGGCAACGTGTGATCTGGATGCAGTGGCTGGATCCCCTGTTCCTATAATCGACAAATCATAGTCACCGGCCGATCCGAGAACCAAAACAGGATAGTTCACGTAAACTTCAACTACACCCGCCTTCAATAAGGTCCTCCTTTACGCTTTTTGCGGACCAACTGGTCGTCTCTGCCTATCCTTGAATGTGTTCAGGATGCTCTCGAAGTATATTACGGAGGGCCTCAAGCCAGTCAGGAG
>JADGGF010000095.1 GCA_019690055.1 Micromonosporaceae bacterium | reverse complement strand
GCATCTCGCACTGCCTGGGGGTGGGTGGCCGGGATCTGTCCGATGTGGTCGGTGGCCGCTCGACCCTGACCGCGCTCGACGCGCTCGACGCCGATCCCGACACCGAACTCATCGTGGTGCTGAGCAAGCCGCCGTCACCCACGGTCGCGGCGGCGGTGCGCGAGCACGTGTCGCGGCTGGCCACGCCCGTGGTCGTCGCTCTCCTCGGCGAGGACGGCCCCGACCTGACCACGGTCGCGGCGACGGTGCTGGGCCGGCTGGGCGTGGCCGTACCCGCCTGGCCGTCCTGGCCTCCCGCGGCGAGCGGGTCAGTGAGCGGGTCCGGACGCCCCGGCTGGCTGCACGGCCTGTTCGGCGGCGGGACGCTCTGCGTCGAGGCCCAGGCGGTGGCCGCACCGATCCTCGGTGACGTGCGGTCGAACGTCCCGCTGCGTCCCGAGCGGACGGTCGGGCCGGGGCGGGACGGTCACGTCATGCTCGACCTCGGCGCCGACGAGTTCACGGCCGGCCGTCCCCACCCGATGCTCGACCCGGCCGCCCGCCTGCCGGTGCTGGCCGCCTCGGCCGCCCGCCCGGAGGTCTCGGTGATCCTGCTCGACGTGGTGCTCGGCCACGGGGCGCATCCCGATCCGGCGTCGGCGCTGGCCCCGGCGATCGCCCAGGCCCGGCGCCGGCCGGAGCCACTGTCCATTGTGGTGAGCCTGGTCGGCACGCCGGACGACCCGCAGGGGCTCGGCCGTCAGGCCACTGCCCTGGCCGAGGCGGGGGCGAGCGTGCACCTGTCCAACGCCGAGGCCGCCCGGCTTGCGGCCAGTCTTGCCCGGGGTGGCTCGTGACCCGGCCGCTGCGCGGGCTGCTGGCGGAGCCGCCCGCGGTGGTGACGGTCGGGGCGTCGGTGCTGGCCGATGCCCTGGCGGCCCAGGCCGTGCCGCAGGTGAGCGTCGACTGGCGGCCCCCACCCGCGGGCACCGAGGCGGCGCTGGCCCGGATCGCGGCCGATCCCCGCCGAGCCGAGGCGAACGCGCGAGCCGTGTCCCGCATGCTCGCGGCGGGGGCGTCCCTGGTGGACGTCCGACCGGCCGGGGAGCTGATCGGTCTGGAGCCGGGCCAGTTCTGTCACGCCGGACCGCCGCTTGCGTGGGAGGCGGCGAGCGGTCCGATGCGCGGGGCTCTCATCGGGGCGATGCTGCTGGAAGGACTGGCCACCACGCCCGAGCACGCCGAACAGCAGTTGGCCGCGGGCCGCCTCGACAGCGGGGCGCCGATCGAGCTGGTGCCGTGCCACGAGCGGGGCGGGGTCGGCCCCATGGCCGGGGTCGTCTCGCCGTCGATGTGGGCATGGGTGCTGCGCGACGAGACCCACCAGACCACGAGCTGGTGCACGCTGAACGAGGGGCTGGGCCGGGTCCTGCGCTACGGGGCGTACGGCCCGGAGGTGATCGAGCGACTGAGATGGATGGGTGCGGTGCTCGGCCCGGCGCTGGCTGCCGCGGTGCGGGCCGCGGGCCCGGTCGATGTCAAGGCGCTGATCGGCCAGATGGTGCAGATGGGCGACGAGGGGCACAACCGCAACCGGGCCGGCACGCTCATGCTGTTGCGCGACCTTCTGCCGTCGCTGGTCGAGTCCGGGCTGGCCGCGTCCGAGGTGGCCCGGGTGGCGCGGTTCATCGGTGGCAACGACCACTTCTTCCTGAACCTGGTGATGGCCGCCGCCAAGCTGCAGAGCATGGCCGCCGCCGACATCCCCGGGTCCACTGTGGTCACGGTGATGGCCCGCAACGGCACGGAGTTCGGCATTCAGACGGCCGGCACCGGGTCGGCGTGGTTCACCGGACCGGCCGGCGTGGTCGACGGCCTGTACCTGGGGTCGTACGGACCGGCCGACGCCAACCCCGACATCGGCGACTCCGCGATCACCGAGACCGTCGGGCTCGGCGGCTTCGTGATGGCCGGAGCGCCGGCGATCGTCCGCTTCGTCGGCGGCACCGTGCGCGACGCCCTGCTGACGACGCAGCGCATGTACGAGATCACCCTCGCCGAGAACCCGGCGTACGCCGTGCCGGTCCTCGACTTCCGCGGCGTGCCGACGGGTATCGATGTGACCCGGGTGGTGCGCACCGGCATCCTGCCGCAGATCAACACCGGCATCGCCGGCCGCGTCGCCGGCACCGGTCAGGTCGGGGCCGGCCTCGTCACCCCACCGATGGAGTGCTTCACGTCGGCCCTCGAGGCACTCGCCGCCCGCGCCCACTCGGACGTCCCCGCACCGGCCTGACCGGACGCCCTGCCCGCGCACAAGCAGAGGCCCTCGCCCGTGATCAGACGCCCCCGTCCGCGCACAAGCAGAGGTCTTTGCTCGCACACTCGCGGCGGTCACGCTCGGTGAGCGCCCTCCGCCCACCCCAGCCCGACCAGTTGACCGCCTTTGCTCTGCTGCCCTATACGCAACAGCCCAGGACCAAGCGATATGCAGGCCTCGACAACAATTGATGTCCTATCCCGACTACTCTTCGTAGCCGACAATGATCGGCGGCGGCCGCGACGACGCGGTCCTCGGGCCGCTCCTACGACTCAGCCGCCTCTCCGCCGGGAGCGTCCAGCGTGGACAGCACCAGATCCCATTCGCCCACGCCGAATTCGTTGTGAGAGGGCCGCCCGGACGCCGCATGGCCCCGCCCATGGCCGCCGCACGACGCCAGATGCCACGACGACGCGGGTCCTTGAGCCGTTTCTATGGCCCAGCCGCCTCCTCGCCAGGAGCGTCCGGTGTGCACAGAACCGATCCCACTCATCCACCTCAATTTCCTCGGTGGGAAAGGGAGGCGGCACATACCGCGGCCGCATGGCCTCGCGAATGGCGGCCAGGCGACGGTCGTGGGCGTCCGGATCCGGCGGGGGCGGTACGCCACGGTAGAGCTTCACCCGGACTTCCCACTGGGACAGCGCCCGGAGCGCGTCCCGGCGCTTGCGGTCGCGGTAGAACGTCTCGGGTGGGCGGGCCAGGCCGTACTGGTCGGCCCACCACTCGCCCAGGCGAGGGTCCAGGATCGTGTCCAGGTGCGACGGGTATCGACGGTCCACGCCGTCGTGGATGTCGGCCACGTCGCGCATCGGCTGCACGACGTGGCCGTCGCGGTCGACGACCACCAGGAACAGCCCGGCCGTCTCGAGGATGCGCTGCATCACCGCCAGCGACGGCGTGATCGCCCCGGTCTCGATTCTGGCCACAGTAGACGGTGACAGCCCGGTACGCTTGGCCAGCTCCCGCTGGCTGAGGTCGGCGATTCGGCGGGCCCGGCGCACCAGACCCCCGACCGGGTAGCGCCCCACCTTGGGCAGCGACATCTCCCTTTCCTCCGCCTCGCGCGACCACGGCGAAGCGGCCCCCGCTGAGTCCCCGCGCATACCGATGCGCCTTGTCCGGCGCGGTACCGGGTCGCAAGTAACGGTTCCGTCAACCGGCGGCCGCCCCACCCGCTCTGCTGCGCCATACGCAACACCTGAGCGCGCCCGGGCCCACGTCTGCCGGACCGCTCCACACGACTGGGCTGCCCTGGCCCAGCTCCCGGCCGAACAGCAGGTCCCGTTGATGCTGTTGGAGACACCGGGCAGCGCGACCGGAGGTCTCGGCGGCCGACCGCAGCACGGCCGAGGCGGGCTGGGCCGCGAGGAGTTCGGCATGAGCAACGCGTCCGCACCGCAGCCCACCGTGCCAGTGCCGCGCCGAGCCGCCCGCACACCTCACCCGCAACCCGGCCACGTCAGGCACGTCAACCGCTACGCATCACGCCGGACCGTCGAACAGGTCCGGCCGACTACCGAGAGTAGCCGTCAACACGACGGTCACATTCTTAAGTACGACAGTCTTACCTGGTCAGGACGTGTTGCGTATAGCGCAGCAGAGCAAAGCACGCGAAATGCTGGCCTCGGGGGGCAAGGACTCGGCTCACCGAGCGTAGCCAGCCAACGAAACACACCGCCGCCGACCGCGACCGGTATGGCGCAGCACGCCGCCTCGGCATCGCAGCGCGCGGCATCAGCCGCAGCCGTACCACAGTGGACGGCGAACCGGCCATCCCGAACGGCGAGGGCTCTGGCCCAACGGCTGAGCAAACGGCACGACGGCCGCCACCACATGCGCGACCCGGCGCGACCAGCCGACGGTCACGCGTCCGGCCGGCGGCGAACCGCAGAGACAGACGACCGGCCGGCGGGTTCAGCGGCCGAGCACCGCGCCGCCATTGACACCGATGATCTGGCCGGTCACGTACCGGGCCCGGGTCAGGTAGCGGATTGCGTCGGCGATCTCGTCGGGCGTCCCGGCGCGGCCGACCATCGTCCGGGCGACTCGCGCCGCGTGGCCCTCGGGGGTCATCCGTCCAGCGAAAAACTCGGTTCCCTCGACGTACCCCGGGGACACCACGTTGACGGTCACGCCGGCGGGCCCCAACTCCGCCGCCAGGTCGTACGCCCAGCCGTGCAGCGCGGCCTTCGCGGCCGAGTAGGCCCCGGCCCCGCCCCGTTGCGCGGCGATCGAGCTGATGAAGACGAGCGTGCCACCGGGTCGGGTGAGCCGGTCGAGCAGTGCCTCCGTCAGCAGCACCGCCGTCATGACATTGACGTCGAGGCTGGCCCGCCAGTACGCATCCACATCGGACAGACTCGGGCCGGTTCGGGAGACGAAGGCGCCCGCGTTGTTCACGAGCACATCGACGTCACCCTCGCCGAGCTCACTGACCGCCCGGGCGACCTCGTCCGGCCGCCGCAGGTCGGCCACCACCGTCCGGATGGCCCCGGGGCGCCCCGTCTGCTCACCCAGCCGGGCGGCGGTGGCGGCCAACACCTCCGCCCGCCGGCCGATGATCACCACGTCGTACCCGTCCGACAGCAAACCACGGGCGGTCGCCGCACCGATCCCGGTGCCGCCGCCACTCACCACCGCCAACGTCATGCACCCCAGCCTATCGACGGGACCGGCAACCCCGGCGGGGCGGTGTAACCGGTTATAGTGGTGTCGTGCGCACCGGCCAGTGGCTCACCGGAAGGGACCGTCGACGATGGTTCTTCGACTCCGGTTCCCTGGCCCTCGACTTCGGCTACACCGGCGACTACGGCTACGGGGTCGCCGAGTGGGAGCGCCTGCACGCGCCGGCCGATCTGTCGGCCTGGCTCACCGAGCGCTTCGGTCCGCTCGCCGCGCCCGCGAACGAGGCGGACCTGACCGAGGCGTTCCGACTGCGGGCGGTGATCGCCCGGATGGCGCGCGCCCTCGCCGACGGTCGCCCGCTCGCGACCGAAGACATCGACGAACTCAACGGCCTGGCGACGCCGCCACCCGTCGTGCCGCACCTGGCCGGCGGAACGACCCCGCCACCCCGGGTCGCGGTCACCGCCGCGTTGTCGACCATCGCCCGGGACGCGATCGCCACCTTCGCCACAGGTTCCTCGCGCGTGCGTCGCTGCTCGGCCGGCGACTGCGCACTGATCTTCTACGACGCGTCGCGGCCCAACGCCCGCCGGTGGTGCTCCATGCAGCGCTGCGGCAACCGCAGCAAGGTTCGCGGCTATCGATCCCGACACAGCCAGGAGGAGGCATGACCATCACGCACATCAACCCGCCCGACCTGCACGCCTCACCGGTCTTCTCCCAGGGCGTCCTCACCGAGGGCGGCCGGACGCTCTACGTGGGTGGTCAGAACGGCACCGACGCGACCGGCGCGATCGTCCCCGGTGGCATCGGCGAGCAGTCGGCTCAGGCCATGCGCAACCTGCTCGCGGTCCTCGCCGCCGCCGGGGCCGGTCCGGAGCACGTCGTGAAAATGAACATCTACCTGACGGCCGACGCGGACCTCAGCGCCGCGTTCGCCGCCAGCTCGGCCGTCTGGGGACGGCGCCCGACCGCCGTCACGGTCCTGCGCGTCGCCGGCCTCGCCCGCGCCGACGCTCTCGTTGAGATCGATGCAATCGCCGTCGTTCCGTAACCGGCGGAGCTCGCGAGGCCAGCAATGACAAGACCCGGACCGGCGACGCGGAACGACCCACTACATCGAGACCCGCGAGTTTCAAAAATTAGTGCCAAAACCTGTACCGTAAACGTTTCATAAATCGGGCCGACGTCAGGACCCGGCCTGACGAAGGTGCCGGTACAGGGTGGTCCGGGAGACGCCGAACCGGGCCGCGATCTCGTCAACCGTCTGGGATCCGGCCCGGTGCAGCTCGAGGGCCGCCTGCACCTGGTGCGGGGAGAGGGCCACGGGTCGACCCCGGCGCCGTCCCCGCCGCTGGGCAGCGACGGCAGCGACCGCCCGGGCCGGGCGAGCGCTCGGGCGGGGACCGAGGAACTGCCGGACCCCGTCCAGGATGACCTCCCGCAGGACGTCGGCGTCGACGTCCTGGTTGTGCACGACGGGGTCGGAGACCAGCGACAACGCCTGGCTCGCCCGGACCCGCTCGCGCAACCCGGCCTTCGGTCCGCTGACGATCTCGTACGCCCGGAAGTAGACCGCCACCAGCCGGTCGACCTCCATGCGACTGCCGACCCGCGCGTACTCGTGGATGAACACGCCCAGGATGCCCCGGTGCCGCAGCATGACGTCGAGCCAGCCCTCGATCAACGCCCACGCGCGCACGTGCGGTGCCTGCGCCGCCGCCTCCTGTACGACCTGCTCCAGGTCAGCGACCAACGGCTCCAGCAGCTCGGCGACCAACTGGTCCTTGGATGCGAAGTGGTACAGGACCGTCGCTTTGGTGACCCCCGCCGACGCCGCGATCGCCTCCAGCGACGTGCGCTGGTAGCCCTTGGTCATGAAGTGTTCGGCCGCGGCGCGCAGGATCCGGGAGCGGGTGTCGGACGAGCGCGCCATGCCCCGATGCTAGCCGGTTGCCCCGGCCAGGCCTGACCGACGGTTGACAAGGCGCGTACGATTTGACCGGCGGTCAGAGGCCGGGAGGTATCCATGCCAGCGATCACGGTGTCGGGCCTGGTGAAGACGTTCGGTCGGACCCGGGCTCTCGACGGGCTCGACCTGACGGTGGAGGAGGGCGAGGTCCACGGGTTCCTCGGCCCCAACGGATCCGGCAAGACCACGACGATCCGCGTGTTGCTCGGGCTGCTGCGGGCCGATGCCGGGACCGTTCGGGTCCTCGGCGGCGACCCGTGGCGGGACGCGGTCGAGCTGCACGCGCGGATCGCGTACGTGCCCGGCGATGTGATGCTGTGGCCGGGCATCACCGGCGGTGAAGTTATCGATCTCATCGGATCGCTGCGTGGTGGGCTGGATCGGCGCCGCCGGGACGAGTTGCTCGAGCGGTTCGACCTCGATCCGCGCAAGAAGGCCCGAACGTACTCCAAGGGCAACCGGCAGAAGGTGGCGCTGGTCGCGGCCCTGGCCTCCAACGCGGAGCTGCTGCTGCTCGACGAGCCGACGTCGGGCCTGGATCCGCTGATGGAGGCGGAGTTCCAGCGGTGCGTCCAGCAGCTGCGGCAGGAGGGGCGCACGATCCTGTTGTCCAGTCACATCCTCGCCGAGGTCGAGGCGCTCTGCGACCGGGTCAGCATCGTCCGGCGTGGACAGACGGTGGAGTCGGGCACCCTGGCCGACCTGCGCCTGTTGACCCGCACGTCGATCACCGTCGAGACCACGGAGCCGATCGTCGGCATCGAGGCGCTGCCCGGTGTGCACGACGCCGTGGTCAACCACACCCACGCCCGGTTCACTGTGGACACTGCGCAGCTGGACGCTGTCCTGCGCCGCCTCACCGAACTCGGGGTACGCAGCCTGGTCAGCACCCCGCCGACCTTGGAGGACATGTTCCTGCGCCACTACGAGCCGACCGAGCAGGTGAAGGCATGAGCGGCCCGACCGGCGCCGCGGGCCGGACGCTGGCGGGTTCCGGGCGTCTGCTGCGGTTCATGCTCCGGCGGGAGCGGCTGGCCCTGCCGATCTGGCTGGCCGTCATCGGTGCGCTGCTGGGCACGCAGTCGCGGGCCAGCCAGGCGGTCTACGACCCCGCGCATCTCGACCAGTTGCGCGAGACCCTGGGCGGCAACCCGGCCGTCGTCGCCCTCGCTGGCCCGCCTGAGCTCATCGTCACGATCGGCGGCGAGGTTGCCTTCGAGGTATTCGGCTACGTGCTCATTGTGGTCGCGCTGATGAACATGTTCCTGGTCGGTCGCAACAGCCGGGCCGACGAGGAGACCGGGCGGGCGGAGCTGATCCGGTCCACGCGCGTCGGCCGGCGGGCCCCGCTGCTGGCGGCGCTGACCCTGGCTTGTCTGTCCAATGTGGCCGCCGCCGGGGTGCTCGCGACGGTCGGCGTCGCCACCGGCCTGCCCGTGTGGGGTTCGGTGGTCTGCGGCCTCGCCGCGGCCGCGGCTGGCCTCTTCTTCGCCGCGCTCGCCGGGGTGGCCATGCAGGTCTTCGACCATTCCCGGGCCGCGTACGGCGCGGTCCTCGCCGTGCTCGGCGCCGCGTACCTGCTGCGAGCGGCCGGCGACGCCGCGGTCACGGCGCTGGCCTGGCTCTCCCCTATCGGCTGGAGTCAGCGGACCCTGCCGTTCGCGGCGAACCGCCTGTGGCCCCTGGCGTTGCCCATCGTCACCGGTGCCCTGCTCACGTGGGCCGCCGTGGCCCTGCTCGACCGGCGCGACTTCGGCGCCGGGCTGGTCGCCACCCGCCCCGGGCCCGCCTCCGCCTCGCGCGCGCTGCGGACCCCGCTGGGCCTGGCGTGGCGCCTGCATCGAGGACCGATCGTCGGGTGGCTGATCGGGCTGTTCCTCCTGAGCCTCACCTTCGGCTCCCTCTCCAGCGAGATCGAGCAGTTCTTCGAGGAGAATCCGGCTGCGGTCGCTCTCCTGTCCGGCGGCGCCGAGGACGTCGTCAACGGCTACCTGGGCTTCACCACGGTGCTGCTGTCGGTCTTCGCCGGTGTCTACGGCGTGTCGGCGATGCTGCGCGCCCGGAGCGAGGAGACGGGTGGGCGGGCCGAGCCGGTTCTGGCCACGCGCACGAGCCGGTGGCGGTGGTTGGGCAGCCACGTGGCCGTCGTCGGCGTGGGCACGGCGGCGCTGCTGGTGGCGATCGGGGGCGGCATGGGGGCCGGGCACGCGGCGGCCACCGGTGACCCCGGTCAGATGCCGAGGCTGATCGGCGTCGCGTTCGTCAATGCGCCCGCGGTCGCGGTCCTGGTGGCGCTGGCCGTGTTCGCGTTCGGTCTCGCTCCCCGGTTGGCCGCGGCCGCCGCCTGGACCCTCGTCGGCTTCGTCCTGTTCCTGGTCATCTTCGACGACATCGTCGACGTTCCCGAATGGCTGCGCCAGGTGTCGCCGTACACGCACACCCCGCTTGCCCCGGTGGACCCGGTCACCGCGACGCCGCTGGTCGCGCTCAGCGCGGTCGTCGCCGTGCTCCTCGTCGCCGGGTTCGCCGGCCTGCGCCGCCGGGACATCGGACGGTCCTAAGTGGATCTCACCGATCGGCAGGCGACCGGCGCTCCGCGGGTGGCCCGCCATCGGTGGGCGTCGCAGGCATCGGGCGGCGGACCAGGCGGACGCCGGTCACCGTACGGCCCTCCACTCCGGTCACCTGGGCGGTCCAGCCGTCGAGGCTGACGCTCTCGCCCGGCGCCGTGGGCAGGTGCCCGAGGTGCGCGATCACCAGACCCGCCACGGTCGTGTACTCCCCTTCCCGCGACGGCGCCAGGTCGACCCCGAGGTCGGGCAGATCGTGGACGGGGAAGGCGCCGGGCAGCAGCAGCGACCCGTCCGGCCCCCGCTGAACGGCCGCCACGTCGCGGTCGGTGTCGTCGTAGATCTCGCCGACGAGCTCCTCGAGCAGGTCCTCCAGCGTGACGATGCCGTCGACCGCGCCGTGCTCGTCGACCACGAGCGCGAACTGCTCCCGGTCGGCCTTGAACTGGCGGAGAGCGTCGGCGACGCGCAGCGAATCGGGCAGCATGTACGGCGGCCGGACGAAGTCGACGACCGGCCCTGTCCGGTCCCCGACGAGGTCACGCAGCACGACCATGCCGACCGTGTCGTCGAGGTTGCCGTGGCGCACCACCGGCGCCCGGGAGTGCCCGGACGCCGCGAGCTGCTCCCGGGCCTGCTCCACCGGGGTGTCCGCGTCGATGGTGAAGACCGCTCGGCGCGACACCAGCACCTCGCGCAGAATCCGCTCGGCGATCTCCACCGCGCCCGTGATGATCATCCGCTGCTCGGGGGTGAAGCCTCGGTGGGTGGTGACGAGGTCCCGGATCTCGCCCGGGGTGATGTCCTCGCGCTGGCGGTGCGGGTCGGAGCCGGCGAGCCGGACCGCCAGATCGGTCGTCCGGCCCAACAGCCAGACGAGCGGGCGGGACAGCGCGGCCATGGCGGACAGCGGCCGTACGACCGCCAACGCCCAACGCTCGGCATGCTGCATGGCCACCCGCTTCGGCGCGAGCTCACCGAAGACGAGGGTGAGGAAGGTCAGCACGATGGTGACGAGCACGACCGTGATCGCCTCGGCCGCGTTGCCCAGAAAGCTCAGGAGGGGAGTCAGCGGCCGGGCGATCGCGACAGCGGCGGTGGCCGAGGCGAGGAAGCCGGCGAGCGTGATCCCGATCTGGATGGTGGCGAGGAACCGGTTGGGATCACGGGCCAGTCGCGCCACCCGGCGACCCGTGTCGCTCGTGCGTTCCAGCCGTCGCAGCTGACCCTCGCGTAACGAGACGAAGGCCATCTCGCTGCCGGCGAGGACGGCGTTCAGCACGATCAGGGCGGCCACGAGGCCAAGCTGGAGCCAGGCACCACTCATGACGGAATCGGTAGCGCCGGGCCTGAGTCCAGCCCGGTACTGTCACCCCCCATTGGCCCACCGTAGCAGCCCAACCGGACCGGACCGGCTGCCACGATGGACCGGTGGTGGGTGACCTTCCCGTGCGCGGTAACCTCACGATCCCGGCCCGCGAGCTGCGCTGGCGTTTCTCGCACAGCGGCGGCCCCGGCGGGCAGGGCGTGAACACCAGCGACACCCGGGTCGAGCTGTCCTGGGACCTGGGGGCGTCGTCGGCGCTGCCGCCGTCGCTGAAGGAACGGGCGCTGGCCCGGCTCGCCAACCGGTTGACCGGCACGACGCTGACCGTGGTCGCCTCGGAGTTCCGCTCCCAGCTGCGCAACCGTCAGGCCGCGGCCGCCCGGCTGGCCGCCCTGGTCGCCGAGGCGACCGCGCCCCCGCCCCGCCGGCG
>JADGGF010000760.1 GCA_019690055.1 Micromonosporaceae bacterium | reverse complement strand
ACCAGGCCCTCGACGGCGGGCACCAGGAGCGTGCCACCCCCGATCAGCTCGGGCGGGACGACCGGGGCGGAGGACAGCTGGGCCAGCGGGGAGGGGGCCAGCGCCACGACTGCCGTCGACGAGAAGAACGCCGCCGAGAGCGAGTCGTCCGGCGCCAGCTCGCGCCGCGCGAACGCGAACAGCTCCCGCTCGGCGCGCTCGCGCTGGGCCGTATAGGCGAGCATCGACCCGGAGACGTCGACCGCCTCCTCGACGCAGACCGGCCCCGTCGTCAGCCGAGGGCCCACGAGCGCGGCCCCGTCAAGGCTGGCCGGCTTCTCGCTCTCATGGCAGGCGACCAGCGCGAGCAGCAACAGCACCAGGAGCAGCAGTGCCCACAGCAGGCGGCGCAACCAGACGGGCAGGCTCCGCCGGGGCGCCGGCTGATAGATCCGGCGATACATCGGCATGCGATCCCAGACGGTGTGCCGGATGGGGCTCGTCACCGCATCCACCAGCCTGCCCCCCTTGGCCTGTGCCCGTTGCCATTACGGCACCGCATTCGCGACCACATGTTTCGTGCCCGTACGCTCCCCGTACGCAGCCTCGCGCCTGGTTCGCGGAGAACCCCCGCTCCCGGCATTTCCACCCGGCCGGACAATCGCCGGCCATACGGTCCGCACCTGGACCCGACTAAACCAAACCGTCAGCGTTGACGGCCGGGATACGCCACAGCCAACTCAACCATGCCAGAATTGTCGCACAATGCCGCACGAATCGCGCAATGTAATATGCGGCACCGCTTCAACAAGATCGATACCTTATTTTCACCGGCGGCCGGCCGGGACCTACCTCGCTCGGTCACGCCCACTTCGCCCAGAGTCCTGGCCTCGTCCGGCCAGCCAAAAGTCACGAAGTCACGGGGAGCCGCGGGAAACTCCCCAGCCCTCGGGCCGCGAGCACAATCGGTCAGAATCAGGAATGTGAATGTTACAACCTACTGTCCGATGGAATCAGGGCCTACGCCCCAGGAAACGACGCCACCCCATGGAACAGGTGACGAACAGGAAAGACAATGTAGCTGACCACAATCCCGACGAGATACGTGCAGGCGAGAGCTTCCATGACACTCCAACCGGCGATTGGACGGCCGACATCGTCGCCACGCGATTATATATTCTCACCAGCGGCCGGCAAGGGGCGATCCGTGTTGTCGGTTGTGCGACGAGAATACTCTCGGCTCACCTGACCCGGCACCACGGGAACCGGCCGCGACGTCAGTTGAGTGTTTCCAGTTCGGTCTCCTTTCTCCGGTAAAGTCCGGCAGCGCCGCGTCGCCGGCCACTCCGCCGACCGCGGGAACCGCTGACGGGCAGGCAGGGAAACCAGCAAACAGTTGACCAGGCAGATTGCTTCGGGAGACCACCTGTGCCGATGCCGAGCGGATCGTCGGCCACGGTCACTCGGTTATA
>JADGGF010000094.1 GCA_019690055.1 Micromonosporaceae bacterium | reverse complement strand
AACCGGGGCACCGCCATGAGTGATCAGTCTGCCAACCCGTCCGGCCGCCCCGCGCGACCCCCCGTCCCGACACGGCACACGCAGGAAGGGTGCCAACCCCCGACCGCCCTACGCCCAACCTGCGCACTAGCCCGCTTGGCCTAGCCGGCTAGCATTCTCCTGTGGGTGGGTTCACGGAGGAGGACCTTCGCCAGGTCGTCGCCACGTACGAGGCGACCAGGACGGCCGCGCTGGAGCAGCGGGACGCGAGCCTGCGTGCCTTTCACGCGGCCGGCTGGCGGCCGGTCGACCTGCAGCGGGTCACCGGGTACAGCCGCGAGACCATCCGCCAGGCCCTCAACCCGCAGGCGCGGGAAGACATCAACCGGGGCCGGCGGGCGACCAGGGCCCAGCGGTCCCAACGAGACCGTCGGCGCGCCGACGGGCCGAGCCCTCCGGCCGAGCCGCCTGACCCCGGCCGGCGGCCCGGCCACCCGGACGCGGATGACCGGACTCCGGCCTGAAGGTCTGGGCCCGGCCTCGACACGGTGGGGCGGCCCGAGGATGGGTCAGTCGAGGCCGGCGTAGGAGTGCAGGCCGACGGCGACGAAGTTGATCACATAGAGGTTGATCAGCATCGTGAGCCAGGCGGCCACGGCGAACCAGGTCGCGGTGGTGCGCTTCACGCTCGGGGTGGCCCGGGCGTGCAGGTAGGCGGCGTACGCGACCCAGGAGATGAACGACCAGGTCTCCTTCGGGTCCCAGCCCCAGTAGCGGCCCCAGGCCGACTCGGCCCAGATCGCGCCGCAGATGATGGCCAGCGTCCAGATCGGGAACGCGAACGCGTGCAGCCGGAACGCCAGCCGCTCCAGGCTGTCCGCGGCGGGCAGGGCGCGCCCGAGGCTGTACGGGAACCGGACCGCGGTAGGAGCCGGTGCCTCGTCGCCGGCTGATTCGTCGGCGGCTGGGCCCGACCGGGCGTCGTACCCCGTCCGGATCAGGTACAGCGCGGCCGGCACGAAGGCGAGCAGCAGCAGGCCGGACGCCGCGGCGGCGGCCGACACGTGGATCTTCAGCCAGACCGACTGCAGGGCCGGCATGAGTGGGGCCGCCGGCGTGGTCAGCACAAGCCCGGCGAAGCCGAGCAGCAACGCCTGGGCGCCGGTCACGAACACGCCGAGCGGGCGCAGCGAGGGACGGGTGGCGAGCAGCACGAGCCAGCCGAGGGCGAAGACCGCGGTGAGCGTCACCACGAACTCGTACATGTTGCCCCACGGCACCCGACCCGCCGCCATCCCGCGCGTGACCAGGACCGCCACGTGCACGGCCAATCCGACCGCCGTGAGCGCCACCCCGATCGCGCCGGCCACACCCGTACGGCCCGGGCCGGGCGTGGCTTCGCCACCGCGCTCCGGCCGGTCCGGCTGCACCGGGGAGACGATGTCCACACCGAACGCGCCGCCCCCCGCGGGCGCCCCGACCGCGACGAGTTCCCGGGCCGGGCGCATGGCGACCCGAGCCACCGCGCCCCGAGTCCCGAAGGCGAACTCGACGAGGTATCCCAACATCGCGGCGACGTAGATCACCGCCGCCACGAGCAGCAGCGTGTCGGACAGTTCAGCCACTGCGTTCTTCCCTTCGCTTCGCGACTGCGGGGCTCGCTGACGCTCCTCGCGCTCGCTGTTAATCCTTCGCTTCGTCGACTCCGGGCCTGGCCGACGCTCCTCGTTCTCGCACGCCCGCGTTACTCACGCCGGCCGGTTCGCGCTCCGGCGGCGACGCCCCGCCGACCTGAGCCACGACGCGGGCGAACTCGTCCGCGAAGCCGGGGTACTCGGTGCGGGCGAGCCCGCCGAGCGTGATCAGGCTACCGCCGTCGTCGGCGGGCCGGATCCGAGCCCAGACCCGCCGTCGTTTGCCGGACAGCGACACCATGAGCCCGACCAGCACCGCACCCGCGCCGAAGAGCATGAGCCCCTGGCCCGGGTCGTGGCGGACGCTCACCGTGATCCACGGCCGGGTGCCGAGGAACTCCACAGTCGACCCGTCCGGCAGCGTCCAGCTCTCGCCCGGCCGCAGGGTCTCCGTACCGACCTGCGTCAGCCGGCCGAGGGCGATCTGCCGCTGGTCCAGCGCGTAGACCGACTGCGGGGCGCCGCTGCCCAGCCCGAGGTCGCCCTGCCAGGCGGTGAGCGTGAGCACCGGGTCGCGTTCGGCCGGGAAGATCGAGGCAGGGACCCCCGGTTCGGGGTTGGCGGTCGGCTGGTAGACGCCGGTCAGACCGAGCTGAGCCGGCGGATCGGTCGACGTCTGCCCGGGCGGCACGTTGGCGTACGGAAACTTCGCCACGCCCTCGCTGGTGAGCATCCCGTCGACCGGCAGGAACGGCACGGTGGTGGTGAACACCTGGCCGTACTGGTCGGTGTAGCGCAGCACCGGGGCGTACCCGTGCCCGATCAGGTAGACGTTGGCGCCGGACAGCCGCAGCGGATGGTTCACCTGCAGCGTCCACGACCGGGGCGCCTCGCCCAGGTCCTCCACATAGGACACATCCGCGACATAGCGAGCCGGCTGGCCGGTGTCGAGGAACTCGGCCTGGAAGTCGTGCAGCGTGACGCAGAACGGCGGCAGGCGGTCGCCCGACGTCCGCGCGCCCAGACTGTACTCGTCGTACTGCTGCAGCGTGTTGCAGAACTCCTCGCCGGCCACCACCAGCCGGTTGCCGTGCCAGCCGTACCAGGCGCCCCAGGCGAGCCCCACGAGCAGCGACAGCAGGGCGAAGTGGAACAGCAGGTTGCCGGTCTCCTTGAGGTACCCCTTCTCGGCGGCGACCGTGACCGTGCCGTCGGCGTGCGACCGCAGGGCCGTACGCCACTGCGACCGCCGCAGCGCGAGCCGTATGGTCTGTGCCGCCTCGGTCGGGCCCTGACCGACCTCCCGGGTCGTGCTGTGCGGCAGGCGCTCGAGCCGAGCCGGCGCGTCCGGCGGAGGCTTGACCAGGTTCGCCAGGTGCTGGCGCAGGCGCGGCACCAGGCACCCGACCAGCGAGATGAACAGCAGCAGGTAGACCGCGGAGAACCACGGCGAAGCGTAGACATCGAAGGCCCACAGCCGATCGAGGAGCGGGGCCAGGTCGGGATGCTCGTCGATGTACTTCTCGACCGCCTCGCGGCTGACCGCGCGCTGGGGGAAGATCGAGCCCGGCACCGCCGCGATGGCCAGCACCAGCAGCAGCACCAGGGCGGTGCGCATGCTGGTGAGCCACCGCCAGAACGCCCGCACCGACCTCACCAGTCACCCCCTGTCGGCGGCCGGTCGATCGTGTGGCCGTTCACAGGGCCACCGTTCCGGGGCCGATCGTCACCTTGAACCAGGTCATGAGGCTGTCCCACACCCCGGTGACCAGAGCCAGGCCGACGAGCACGAGCATCACGCCGCCGATGCGCGTCACCCAGGCGTTGTGCCGCCGGATCGCCTGGCGCAGCCCGAGCAGCCGCCGGAACCCGAGCGCGAAGGCGAGGAACGGCAGGCCCAGACCGAGGCAGTAGGCGACGGTGAGCGTGGCCGCCCGCCCGGCCGACCCCTCGGTGGCGGCGAGCGTCAGGACCGCGCCCAGCGTCGGCCCGATGCACGGCACCCAGGAGATCGCGAAGACCGCGCCGAGCACCGGGGCGCTGGCCAGCCCGGCCGCCGGGAGCCGATGGATGCGCCACTCGCGCTGCAACCCGGGAATCAGGCCGGCGAAGGCCAGCCCGAGCCCGATGATGAGCAGCCCGGCCACGGCCTGGATCACCCGTTCGTGGCCGAGCAGAGCGACACCCACCGACGACGCGAAGATCCCCATCAGGGTAAAGACGGCCGTAAATCCCACAATGAAGCCGAGGACCCCGAGCGCGAGGCGGCCCCGGGCGGCGGCGGACGGCCGGTGCAGCGCGGCGTCGAGGTCGGCCCCGGCCAGACCGGTCACATAGGACAGGTAGCCGGGCACGAGCGGCAGGATGCACGGTGACAGGAAGCTGACCAGACCGGCGATCGCGGCAACGACCACAGCGAGCAGCAGCGGCCCGTTGTGGGCGATCCCCGCGAACTGCTCTCCCACCTATGCCTCCACTCGCCCGGACTGTTCAGCCCTGTCCGCTCGACGCATGTCAGCTCGACTCCTCGAGCAGGGCCACCACCACCGGCTCGAGCTCGGAGGCCACGATGGCGCTCTGGGCGATGGCGGCGACGCGACCTTGGCGGTCGATCACGATGGTGGCCGGGATCGCGTTCGGGTGCACATTGAACCCGAGCATCAGGCGCGAGGACGGATCGACGATCGACGGGTACGTCGTGTGCTGCCGGGCGAAGGCCCGGGCCGCGTCCCGCTCGTCGCGCACGTTGATGCCGAGGAACGCCACCCCGCGGTCCTTGTACGCGGAGTAGACCGCCTCGAGCTCGGGCGCCTCGCCCACGCACGGGCCGCACCAGCTCGCCCAGATATTGACGACGAGCACTTGGCCGGCGTGCGTCGCGGGATCGTACGTCCCGCTGCCGTCGAGCAGCTCGCCGGTCAGCTCGGGCGCGGTCTGTCGGTCGGCCGGTGCAAAGACCTGGATCAGCGCGGTCGCGGGCGCCGGGCGGCCGGCGCAGCCGGCGAGCAGCCCGAGGACGGCGAGCAGGCCGACGGCGACCCACCGGCGGTGGACGACAGGAGCGGCGACGACGATCCGGCCCATGCGCATCAGGCCCCCTTCGCGGTCCGCGCCGTGCCGACGATCAGGTGAGCCGCGGGCGAGGTGTACGTGATGTCGACCACGGACTCGCCGCGGAAGTGGATGCTGGTGAGGCTGGCCAGGGCGCACTCGCGCCGCCGCGGGTCGTGCCAGAGCCGGCGACCCTCCAGGTACCGGCGCAGCACCCAGATCGGCAGCTGGTGGGAGACGCAGACCGCCTCGTGCCCCTCGGCTCGGCGGCGGACATCGAGCAGGGCCGCGTGCATGCGGGCCGCGACCTCGACGTAGGGCTCGCCCCAGGAGGGGCGGAACGGGTTGCGCAGGTGGTGCCAGTTGCGCGGGTCCCGCAACGCGCCGTCCCCCACCCCGACCCGCTTACCTTCAAAGAAGTTGTCGCTCTCGATCAGTCGCTCGTCGATGTCCACCGACAGCCCGAACTGGGCCGCGACCGGCTCGGCGGTCTGCCGGGCTCGCTCGAGGGGGCTGGAGACCACGACCGTGACGTCCCGCCCGGTCAGAGCCTTGGCCGCCGCCACGGCCATCTGCTCGCCGAGGGGCGAGAGGCGGAACCCGGGCAACCGTCCATAGAGGACCTTGGTGGGGTTGTGCACCTCGCCGTGGCGCAGCAGGTGCACGACGGTACGCGTGTCCGACGCCGCGGTCACAACGACTCCTTACGCTCAGCGCCCTCGCCCGCAGAGCCCCTGCCCGCGGACTCCCTACCCGCGGGCTCCTTGCTCACGATGGCTCCCGAGCGGGCCCGGCGGGCGGCCACCGCGGCGTGCGGCAGGGCCTTGGCGATGAGGTCCAGCTCGTCGTCCCCGATGGCGGTCGAGACGAACCAGGCCTCGAACGACGACGGCGGCAGGTACACCCCGCGCGCGAGCATCTCGTGGAAGAACGCGGCAAACGCGGCCACGTCCTGGGCCTTCGCCGTCGCGTAGTCGGTCACCGGCTCGTCGGTGAAGAAGACCGAGAACATCGAGCCGGCGTACTGCACCCGGTGCGGGACGCCGGCGCCATGCAGCGCGCCGGAGACCAGCCCGCCGATCACGTGCGCGGTCTCCTCCAGGCGCGCGTAGACCTCGTCGGTGCACAGCCGCAGGGTGGCGAGCCCGGCGGCACAGGCGAGCGGGTTACCCGACAGCGTCCCGGCCTGGTAGACCGGCCCGGCCGGGGCGAGCAGGCCCATGATCTCCGCCCGGCCACCGAAGGCCGCCGCTGGCAGCCCCCCACCCATGACCTTGCCGAAGGTGTAGATGTCCGCGTCGATGGGTTCCCCGGCCGCCGCCGAACGGGCCGCCCAGCCGCCCCGGGCGACCCGGAAGCCGGTCATCACCTCGTCGAGGATGAGCAGCGCGCCGTGGCGGTGGGCGATCTCGGCCAGGAACGCGTTGAAGCCCGGCTCCGGCGGCACCACGCCCATGTTGCCCGGCGCGGCCTCGGTGATGATCGCGGCAATCTGGTCACCCACCTCGGCGAACACCGCCTCGACCGCGGCGCGGTCGTTGTAGGGCAGCACGATCGTCTCGCGCGTCGCCGCGGCGGGAACCCCCGGCGAGTCGGGCAGGGCCAGCGTCGCGACGCCCGAGCCGGCGGCGGCGAGCAGGCCGTCGGCGTGGCCGTGGTAACAGCCCGAGAATTTAATGATCTTGGAACGACGGGTGACGCCCCGGGCCAACCGGATGGCGCTCATCGTCGCCTCCGTACCCGAGTTGACCAGGCGGACCTGATCGATTCCGGTCCGCTCGATGATCTCCGCCGCCAGGTCCACCTCGGCCGGGGTCGGCGCGCCGAAGCTCGTCCCCTGGGCCGCCGCGGCCGTGACCGCGGCCACAACCTCCGGGTGGGCGTGGCCCAGGATCAACGGACCCCACGAGCAGACGAGGTCGACGTAGCGGCGGCCGTCGGCGTCGTACAGGTACGCCCCCTCGCCGCGCACCATGAAGCGCGGGGTGCCGCCGACCTGCCGGAACGCCCGGACGGGTGAGTTCACCCCGCCGGGCACCAGTGCTCGGGCCCGGTCGAAGAGTGCGGACGACGCCGGAGCGTCGGTCGGATATGTCGGAGTCACGGCACCCGACATTCTGTCACCGCACGCTGGGTGACCGACGCGGGCCTTCCCGTGACCCGTCCCACCACGATCACGCCGCAGCGCCTAGCGTGAGCGGCATGAGTGTGCCGCCATCCGCCCGGCCCCCACAGGCCAAGCGCGTCCCCGTCGAGCGAACCCACCACGGCGACACCGTCGTGGACGAGTACGCCTGGCTGGCCGTCAAGGACGACCCGGACACGCTGCCCTACCTGGAGGCCGAGAACGAGTGGACCCGCCTGCGCACCGCCGACCAGGAGCCGCTGCGCCAGGCGATCTTCGAGGAGATTCGGGGCCGGGTGCAGGAGACCGAGGTCCACCTGCCGACCCGGAAGGGCGGGTACTGGTACTACTCCCGCACCGAGGAGGGCAAGCAGTACGCGATCCACTGCCGGCGCGCCGTCCAGCCGGGCGAGACCCGCCCGCCGATGTCGCCCGACGGCTCTCCCCTGCCGGGTGAGGAGATCCTGCTGGACGAGAACGTCCTCGCCGGCGACTCGGAGCACCTGAGCCTCGGCACCTTCGACGTCTCCCCCGACGGACGACTGCTGGCGTACTCGGTGGACTACACGGGCAACGAGCGGTTCACCCTCAAGGTGCGCGACCTGACCACGGGCACCGACCTGCCGGACGAGATAGCCGACGTCCACTACGGCTCGGCCTGGTCCGCCGACGGCACGACCCTGTTCTACCTGCGCGCCGACGACGCCTGGCGCGCTCACCAACTCTGGCGCCACGCGGTGGGTGCCGGGCGTGATGGTGTCAGGAAGGACGCCCTCCTGACGCCTGATGCGCAAGAAGGACGCCTTCCTGACAGCGATGCGCCCGACAGCGACGTGCTGGTCTACGAGGAGCCGGACGAGCGGTTCTCGGTCAGCATCGGGCTGACCCGGTCGGAGCGATACCTGGTGCTCTTCGTGGGCAGCATGGTGACCACCGAGTGCTACCTCATCCCGGCCGACACCCCCGACGCCCCGCCGCGGCTGGTCGCGCCCCGGCAGCAGGGCGTGGAGTACCACGTGGAGCACGACCCCGCGCGCGAGCGTTTCCTGGTCATTCACAACCGGGACGCGCTCGACTTCGCGCTCGCCTGGTTCCCGGAGGCCCTGGTCTCCGCCGACCGACCCGCCGACCAACCCGCCAACGAGGCGGCCGCCACCGAACCGGGCGAACCCCCGGCCCCGCCGCCGGTCGCCCCGTATCCACAGTGGAGGCCGCTCATCGACCACACGCCCGGACAGCGGCTGATCGATGTGGACGCCTTCGCCGACGCCGCCGTGGTGTCGCTGCGCCGCGACGGCCTCACCGCCCTGCGGGTGCTCCCGGCGACCGGCGAGCCGTACGACATCTCGTTCCCCGAGCCGATCTACACCGTGGCGCTCTCCGGCAACCCGGAGTACGCGACCGGTTCGATCCGCATCGCCTACTCCTCCCTGATCACGCCGTCGAGCATCTACGACTACGACCTGGGCACGCGGGAGATGACCCTGCTGTGGCGGGCCCCGGTCCGCGGCGGGTATGACCCGGAGCAGTACGAGCAGCACCGGACGTGGGCCGTGACGCCGGACGGCACCCGGGTGCCCATCTCGATCGCCTGTCGGCGCGGCACGCCGCGCGACGGGTCGGCACCGCTGCTGCTGTACGGCTACGGCTCGTACGAGGCGAGCATGGACCCCTGGTTCTCCTACTCGCGACCGTCCCTTTTGGACCGTGGCGTCGTCTTCGCGATCGCGCATGTGCGAGGCGGCGGCGAGCTGGGGCGCCGTTGGTACGAGGACGGCAAGCTGCTGGCCAAGCGGAACACGTTCACCGACTTCATCGCCTGCGCCCGCCATCTCGTGGCCGAGCACTGGACATCGACGGACCGCCTGGTCGCCATGGGCGGCTCGGCCGGCGGCCTGCTCATGGGCGCGGTGGCCAACCTCGAGCCGACCGCGTTCGCGGGCATCGTGGCGCAGGTGCCGTTCGTCGACGTCCTGACCACGATTCTCGATCCGTCACTGCCGCTGACCGTGGCGGAGTGGGAGGAGTGGGGCAACCCGCTCGAGTCGGCCGAGGCGTACCACTACATCAAGTCGTACGCCCCCTACGAGAACCTGGCCGCGCGGCCGTACCCCCCGATGCTCGTGCTGGGCAGCCTCAATGACACCCGCGTGCTCTACCACGAGCCGGCCAAGTTCGTCGCCCGGCTGCGGGCGGTCGCGCCGGAGGCCGACGTGCTGCTCAAGACCGAGATGGGCACCGGCCACGGCGGACCCACCGGCCGGTACGACGCCTGGCGCGAGACGGCGTTCATCTACGCCTGGATCATCACCCGCGTGGGTGCCCCGGTGTCCGCCCCGATATCAGGAAGGACGCCCTCTTGACGCCTGGTGCCCAAGAAGGACGCCTTCCTGACATCAGCCCAGCCGACATCAGCCCACCAGCGCGGTGGCCAGCAGAGCGGGGTCGAGGTTGCCCCCGCTGACGACGGCCACGATTGGGCCGTCGCCGATGCCGAACCGGTCCCGCAGGGACGCCGCGTGATGCAGCCAGGCGGCCGGGGCGACGGCGCCACTGGGTTCGGCGACCAGGCGGTACTCGCGGGCCAGACTGCCCACTGTGGACAGTATCTCCACCTCGGTGACGGTGACGATGCCGTCCAGGTACGCCGACAGGTGGGCGTACGTGAGGTCCGACAGGGCCGTCCGCAACCCGTCGGCCACCGTCCGTCCGGTTTGCTCGACCGGCCAGGTGACCCTCTGGCCGGCCGCGAGCGACTCGGCGGAGTCGGCGGCGAGTTCCGGCTCGACCCCGATCACCCGCGTCGCCGGCGCCAGCGCCTTCACGGCGGTGGCGACCCCGGAGGCCAGCCCACCCCCGCCGATCGGGACGAGCACGGCCGCCGGCGACGGCACATCGACGAGAATCTCCAGACCGACGGTGCCCTGGCCGGCCACGATGTGTGGATGGTCGTACGGCGGCACGAGCGTCATGCCCCGTTCCTCGGCCACCTGGTGCGCCCGCACCTCCCGCTGTGCGGCCGGCACCAGCTCGACCGTCGCGCCCAGCCGGCGTACGGCCTCGATCTTCACGGGCGGCGCCCCGTCGGGGATCACGACCACGCACGGGATGCCGGCGCGCCGCGCAGCCCAGGCGAGCGCCTGGCCGTGGTTGCCGGAGGAGTGGGTCACCACCCCGGCCGCCCTGGCATCAGCCGGTAGCGATGCGATGGCGTGCACGGCGCCGCGCACCTTGAAGGCGCCGGTCGGTTGCAGGCTCTCCGCTTTGAGCAGCAGGTCCGGCCGGGCGGCCGAGCCGACCACCGGGGTCCGCAGGACGACGCCGTCGACGGAGGCGGCGGCGTGACGGATGTCGTCGATCGTCACGAGCATGCGCCGATCCTCCGTCACCCGGCCAAGCGGCCCGGGCCGGGGTCACCGGCTCAGCCGGACGTGACGTCGGCCGAGCGGAGGGCGGCGACCACCCGGGCGGTCAGGTCCGGGTCGACGGCGTACGGCGTGTAGAGCGACAGGCGGGTGACGGCCCCGCCGAACCGCTCGAGCAGGGCCGCGGCGACCGCCTCGGGCGCGCCGCTGACCGCGAACGCGTTGAGGACGTCGTCGTCGATCAGGTCGGCCATCTCCTCCCACGCCTGCCGCCGGGACAGCGCATTGAGCCGCTCGTGCAGAGCTCCCCAGCCGTGCAGCTCGAGCACCGGACGGTACGCCGGCGTGGAGCCGTAGAAGGCGATCTGCCGGCGCACGGCCCGCTCGGCCTGCGACCGGGCCGCTTCATCGGCCCCGAGCACGGTCATGACGGAGAGCACGCAGTCGAAGCCGTCCAGCGAACCGCGCGCGTTGCGGACCCACGGCAGCGTGTGCTCGCGCAGGTAGGTCGCGGTCGTGAAGGGATGGCAGAGGATGCCGTCGGCGACCCGGCCGGCCACGGCGGCCATGCGCTCGCCGACCGCGGCGAGCCAGATCGGCGGGTTGCCGTACGGGTTGGGGCCGGGATTGAAGAAGTCCGTCATCAGCGTGTGCTGGTAGAAGCGACCGCGAAAGGCGAGCCGTTCACCCGTCGCCCAGCACGACCAGATCGCCCGCACGGCCGCGATGAACTCCTCCATGCGAGCGGCCGGGTGGCTCCACGGCATGGCGTAGCGACGCTCGATGTGCTGCTGCACCTGAGAGCCGAGGCCCAGCCGCAGCCGGCCCCGGGAGACGAGCTGGACGTCGTTGGCGCAGACGGCCAGGGACATCGGGTTGCGCGCGAAGGCGACCGCGATCGCCGACTGGAGCGTGATCCGGCTGGTCGCCTTGGCCGCCAGCGTCAGCGCGGTGAACACGTCGTGGCGCGCCTCGGGGATCCCGAACCCGTCATAGCCGCTCTGCTCGGCCGCGGCCGCCGCGGCCTCGATGCGCGTGAGGTCGGCCGCGACGTCCGCGGCTGCATCGATGTGCATGGATCACTCCTTCTCGTCGGCCGGGCGCCAGGTGGCGAGAACCT
>JADGGF010000093.1 GCA_019690055.1 Micromonosporaceae bacterium | reverse complement strand
CAACGTCCGGTTCTCATCCACCGACTGCGACTCACCACCAGCAGCGAACACCGGAGCGTTGTTCACAAACGCCCGCGGCTGCCACAGGTAATCCCGCGCAAAGATCGCGAACAGTTGCGGCCAGGTATTGAAGTCATGACCGCCGGCGATGAGGCTGTCCTTGTAGTTCGCGAATCCGTTCAGGTTGTCAAGCGTCGCCTGGGTCGGGCACAGGTTCAGGTTGTCCCAGAGACCACACCCGATATGGATGTAGGCTTGGTCGAGGTTCGCCACGTTCCGGTTGATGGCGGCCCCGAAGCTGTAGACACCGTAGTAGCCAAACCGGAGCGGGTTGTTGTTGATGATGTTGACGGTCATCGACGCACCCAACGACAGGCCGGCGAACGCCCGGTCCATCCGGTCCGTCGACACGTTGTAGTTGCTCTCGATGAACGGGATGATGATGTTGGTCAGGTTGTTGTACGGCGAGGCGCCCAGGTACGCCGAGTTCGTCGTGACGACGATCGCGGGTTCGGTCAGACCGTCCTGGAGCAGGTTATCCATGATGTGCGGGACGCTGCCGATGTTCATCCAGTCGGACTGATCCTGGCCACCGCCGTGCTGCATGTAGATCGTCTTGTACGGCTCGGGTCGGTTCGGGTCGTAGCCCGGTGGGAGATAGACCCCCAGCGTCCGCGTGGTGGTGCCGATCTGGATCGGCACATAGCTCCACGTGCCGTGCGGCGCGTCCGGCCGCGGATTTGCGATCACGCGCTCCGCGAGGGGTTCGTAGTTCTGCTTCTCCGGGTCGTACGGCACGTACACGGCGTTGAAGGCGCGCCGGGCCGTCCCGGTCAGGCCGTCCGGGGCGAAGATCGGCGAGTTCGCCGGGTCAGCCACCCACAGGTTGGTGTTGTTGTTGACGTAGAACCAGTACTGGTTGGGGCCGGCGGCCAGCGGCACCTCGTGGACCCAGTAACCGTCACCGACCTTCGTCATCGGTACGTCGTATGCGCCGCCGCCGCGCATCAGACCCGGCCGGTACTCCTGCGGCTGGTACACCCGCGTATCGGTGCGATCCTCCCAGTTGCGCAACAGCAGGTCGCCAACGAACCGGACGCTGGTCGCCTCCGGGTTGTAGTACACGAAGCGCCCCGTGTAACCCGTCGGCGAGTTGGGATCCGCGAAGATATGCGGACCCGGCGTCAGGTCCACCTCCTCCTCGGCGCTCGCCACGCTCGCCCCACTCAGCACCAACCCCACCGCGACAGCGACAGCCGCGATGGGTTTCAGAGCTCCTCGGGAGTGCCTGCTCAGTTGCAAGACTCTCACCTACCTCTCTGCCTGCATGGCCGGGCCCGCCTTGTCTGGCCGGACACCCCCGCCGCTGGCCGACCGTTGACGACACACGGTACAGTCGCTTTACCACGTTGTAAATAGCCCTTTACAACGTTGTTGTCTTGGTAGATCAACTACGCGCAGCCGGGGGAGGAGCGGGCGCCACGGGACGTCCGGGATCAGCACGCCGATGACCGACGGAAGCAACCGGGGCACCTGTGCCGGTATCCAGCCACGAGTAGTGCCGTCGTCATCGATGCGACTCAGGTGAGTTTCGGAGTCGCCCCGCCCCGATCGCGACGTCACGCCGGCCGCCCGGAGATCGGCACCATGGATGTCATGGGCCCCTCGGTCGAACAGACTTCGGGCCTCAGCCTTGCACGGCGATTGGCTTGGTGCTCGACACCTCGGCAACGAGCTACCCGGTCGAGGTGCGAGCTCGGGTCGACTGTGGACATTTCGACGTACGGATCGTAGTTCCGTCGAGGTGGCGGTCTCAGCTCATCGCTCTTCCTCTACCGACCGCATTGGCGCTACAGTCCGGACACGATTTCTGGTCTGGACGATAGTTCCGCACATTGAAATGCAACGGAGGACAGTCATGGGTCGCCTGCGATCTGCGCAGTGGTACGGGGGCACGGACCGCAACAGCTACATCCACCGGGCCTGGATGCGGCGCGGCCTGCCCGCCGACGCCTTCGACGTCCACCGCCCGCACATCGCCATCGCGAACACCGCCTCCGATCTGACGCCGTGCAACTCGCACCTGAACGAGGTCGCCCGCAGCGTCGCCGACGGCATCTACCAGGCCGGTGGCATTCCGCTGAACCTTCCTGTGCTCTCGCTCGGCGAGACACAGGTGAAGCCCACTGCGATGTTGTGGCGCAACATGGCCGCGATGGCGACCGAGGAGATGCTGCGGGCAAACCCCATCGACGGTGTGGTGCTGCTCGGTGGCTGCGACAAGACGATTCCTGCCCTTCTCATGGCCGCCGCCTCGGTGGATCTGCCCGCGGTCGTCGTGCCCGGTGGCCCGATGCTCACCGGCACGCTTCGCGGCGTTCCACTCGGTTGCGGGACCGACGTATGGCGGCTCAGCGAGGAGGTGCGCGCCGGTACGCTGAGCGCGACGGATTTTACGCGTTCGGAATCATCGATGATTCGCAGCCGCGGTCACTGCAACACGATGGGCACCGCCTCGACGATGGGCTTGCTGACCGAGGTGCTCGGCATGACGCTGCCGGGCATCGCGGGCACGCCGGCGCCCGACAGCCGCCTGCTGGAGGCAGCCCACGCGACGCGAATCCCATTGACCGACGAGGAGCGCCAACTGTCACGGAGTCTCCGCCGATGTCGGCACGGCACCGCGTGGTCGCCTAGTCGCCCGCCTGGTCGTCGCGCCCGTGGGTCGGCTTGCGCCCGGCCCCCACGCTCCGTTCGTACTTGGCCCGGAACTTCTCGACCCGGCCCGCCGTGTCGAACTGGCGCTGCTGCTTCGTCCAGAACGGGTGGCTCGCCGACGAGATGTCCACATCGACCACAGGGTACGTATTGCCATCAGTCCATTCAATGGTCTGATCGCTCTTCGCGGTCGACCGCGTGAGGAAGGCAAAGTCGGCCGCGCGGTCACGGAACACGACGGGACAGTACTCCGGATCGTTGCCGGCCATGCCGATGTTCCTTCGCTTCGGCTCACTCTCGTCCACCATAGGCCTGCCCCGGCGCTCTGGGGGCCGACGGACAAAGCTCAACGTCCTCACCCGTCGCGTGGCCCCCAGACGTCGCCCCGCGAACCGCACCTCGCGCCTGCGCGCGAATGGCGTCACGACACCCGTGACAGCTTCTGGACCCGTGACAGCTCTGGCGGACTACCGGTCCAACGGTCGGGTCCATCGCCACGCCCAGACGGTGCCAACCTCGGGGTCCTCGTGGTCGGCGATGTGCTCGAAGCCGAGCGACAGGAGCACACCCGTCGACGGGTTCGGTCCGGGCAATGTGTGGGCGCGGACGTGGTCGACCTCGCCGCTGGCGACAGCGCGCTCGACCAGTGCCCGCGCAGCGGCCGTGCCGAAACCTCGGCCGCGGAACTCGGGAGCGATCTCGTAGCCGATCTCGACGGTGCGCTCAGCCGGCGGGGCCGCGTAGCCACCTGAGCCGAGAAGCCGTCCGGTCGCCTGGTCGATGAAGAACTGCATTGACCACGAGCGGTCACCTTCGGGTGCGGCCCGCAGGTGCGCCAAGGTGAAGTCGATGGCCTCGGGGAACTCGGGCCAGCCGTCAGGGACCGCGGAGCCGACCAGTTCGCTGAACAGCGCGCGGTTGCTCTTCAGCGCGGTCAGCAGCGCCTCGGTCGCCGCCAGAAGACGTACCTGAGGGTGAGACGACATGCGAAATCTCCAATCGTGCGGGGAAGGCTGCACGACCTGGAGCTGCAGAGGTGGACCGACCAGCAGGAGTGCAGCCGAACGAGGACACGCCAAGGTGGACACCCCGGCGGTGAGCGGAAAGTGGTCGGCGCTCCTGAGACTGCTCGTGTTCGACCCGAACGCTTCGGGCTGCAGCAGATCCTACACGTCCCGACAGTCGGGGCTACATCTGGCGCAGCCCGCCTCCGATCGCCAAGCTCGCCGCCGCCCCGACACCCTCGTCCACCATGGCCAACGGAGCCGACCCTGCTCAGGCCCGGGAACGCAGCCGGCGCAGCATGCGGGCGTCGGCGAAACCGACGGCCCGGGCGGCCGCCTCGACCGTCGCCCCCTGACCGATGAGGTGCTCGGCCCGCTCGACGCGCAGGATCTGCTGGTAGCGCAGCGGGGTGAGGCCGGTCGCCCGGACGAACTGCCGGGTCAGCGTCCGTTCGCTCACCCCGCACTGCGCCGCGAGCGCGGAGAGCGGCAGCGGCGAGGCGACGTTGGCGTCGATGATGTCCTGGGCCCGGTGCACCACATCCGAGAGATGGCCCCGATGGCGCAGCAGTGCGCTCTCCTGCTGCTCGTGACCATTGCGCCGGCTGAAGACGACCAACTCCCGGGCGACGCGGGCCGCGGCGGCGGGGCCGTGCCGGGTGGCGATCAGGTGCAGGGCCATGTCGATGCCGCTGGCGATGCCGGCCGAGGTGATGACCCGACCGTCCACAACGTACAGAACGTCCCGCACGACCTGGGCCCGCGGGTACCGGGCGGCGAGGTCGTCCTGCAGGTTGTGGTGCGTGGTGCAGCGGCGGCCGTCGAGCAGGCCGGCCTGGCCGAGCGCGAACGCCCCGGCGCAGACGCTGGCCACCGTCCCGCCGGCCTCGTAATGCTCGACCAGACGGCGCAGCGTCTCGGCCGTCAGGCTGGTCCGGGGTCGCGTCGGCGAACGCCACCCCGGCACGACCACCAGGTCGGCCGGGGTGAGCGAAGGCCAGCGCACGGTCGCCCGAACGGTCAGGCCCTGCGCGGTCGGCACCTCCTCCTGCTCGGCCACGTAGGCCAGCTGGTACTCGTATCCGTGATCCGCCGCGGTGGCGAAGACCTGGGCCGGGCCGGCGAGGTCGAGCACGTGCACCCGCGGCACGAGGAGGAGCACGACGCGAGTCACGATCCGGTCAGCACCTCCGCCCGGCCGACGACCTCGTCGATGGTGGCGATGGTCGCGAACCGTCCGGCCAGGGCGAACTCAGTGCGGGCGATGATCGCCTCGGCCGGGAGCGTGCGCGGATCCGCCATCATCTCCTCGACCGAGATGTCCGGCGGTGCGTCCCGGTGCGCGATCGGGTTGGTCGCGGTCGCCTCCGTCACAAAGGTGACTGTATACCCGAGGTCGCAGGCCAGGCGCGCGGTTGTTTCGCAGCACTGCTCCGTCCGGATGCCGCAGATCACGACGTGGTCGACCCCACGGGACACCAGGATCTGCTGGAGGTTGGTGGTGGTGAACGCGTTGTAGGACGTCTTGGTCAGGATCGGCTCGCCATCGCGGGGCTCGAGTCCGTCGATGAGTCGTACGTGCCCGCTGGCCGGATCGAAGACCGTACCCGTGCCGGGCTCGGCGTGCAGCACCCACACGACGAGCTCGTCGCGGCGCCGGGCCGCGTCGACGAGGCGGTTGACGTCGTCGACGATGTCGGGGTTGGAGATCACCTGCCACAGCGGGCGTTGCCGGAACGATTCCTGAACGTCGATCACAAGCAGTGCGGTTGTCATGACCACGATCCTCCGGGTTCCGAGCCGGAGCCACCAGACCAGAAAACGTCCGGTACCGGAACGATCTGGTCACCGGGAGCGACGGCCCCGCCGCGACCTGGTCGCGGCCCGCACCGCGCGTTCGAGGCGGACCGGGCCCGAGCCGACGGCGCCCAGCGCGTCGTCCGGATTGGCGAGCCGGCAGGAGCGCAGCGACAGGCAGCCGCAGCCGACGCAGTCGGCCAGGTCGTCGCGGAGCTGGGTCAGGCGAACGATCCGCTCGTCCAGCTCGCGTCGCCACAGGCGGGACAGCCGCGCCCAGTCGGCCTTGGTCGGGGTGCGGTTGTCCGGCAGCGTGCGCAGGGCGGCCCGGATATCGGCGAGCGGTATGCCGACCCGCTGCGCGATGCGGATGAAGGCGATGCGACGCAGCACGTCCCGCGCGTAGCGCCGCTGGTTGCCGGCGGTGCGCACGCTGTCGATGAGCCCTTCGCGCTCGTAGAAGTGCAGGGCCGAGACGGCGACGCCGGACCGACGAGCCACCTCGCCCGGCGTCAACTCGTACCGGCGGTGCCCGGCCACCGTGGCCGCAACCAGAGTCGTCATCTGACCTCAACCATCGATGGTTGGCCTCAAATCCATGATCGATTTTGACCTGAACGCATGGTCGGTTTGACCTCAACCATAGTTGAGGTTGTGTGATGGAGCCATGCTCGCGATCAGACAGTACGAGTTTGGTCCGCCCGGCGTCCTGCGGCTGGAGGAGGTCCCCGACCCCGAACCCGGTCCCGGCGAGATTCGCATCGCGGTCGAGGCGGCCGGTGTGCACCTGCTGGACACCGCCATCCGGGCGGGAACGGCGTTCGGCGCCATGCCACCCCCGGCGCTGCCGATGACGCCGGGCCGCGAGGTCGCCGGGGTCGTCGACCGGGTGGGCCCGGGCGCCGACGCCGCCTGGCTGGCGCGCCGGGTCGTGGCGCACCTCGGGCCGGCCAGCGGTGGTTACGCCGAGCTGGCCGTGGTGGCCGCCGCGCGGGCGTACGAGCTGCCTGCCACCCTGGACGCGGTGACGGCGGTGGCCGCGATCGGCACCGGACGCACGGCGATGGGGATCCTCGACCTGGCCGAGATCAGGCCGACCGACGTGGTGGCGGTCACCTCGGCCGCGGGTGGGCTCGGTGTGCTCCTCCTGCAGGGCGCCCGCAACGCCGGCGCCCGGGCCATCGCGCTCGCCGGTGGTGCGGCAAAGCTGGCGGTGGCGGCCCGGTACGGCGCCGCGAGCGGCATCGACTACCGGGCCCCGGACTGGCCGGCCCGACTGGCCGAGGAGCCACCGCTGACGCTGGTGCTCGACGGCGTCGGCGGCGAGGTCGGCCGGGTGCTGTACGAGCGCTTGGCGCCCGGCGGCCGACTCGTCCGGTACGGCTGGTCGTCCGGCGAGCAGAACACCTACGACGACCCGCAGCGGCCGGTCATCGACCTGATTGGACCGTCCATCATGGACAGACTGGCGGAGCTGGAGCAGCGCTCGCTCGCCGCCGCCGCGGACGGTAGCCTGGTGCCCCACGTAGGGTCGGTTTTCCCGCTCGCCGACGCGGCCGCCGCTCATCGGGCGATCGAGACACGTACATCAATAGGAAAGGTTGTCCTGGTGACCACATCGGCGGGTGAGCGGTGAGCGTAGCCACTTCCGAGGTGGCGTCAGCCTGGCGGGCGCCGTACCTCCGCACGACCACGGGCATCGTCGCGCTCACCTTGCTGTTCGCGTTCGAGGCGCTCGCGGTCGCGACCATCATGCCCCGGATCGCCGAGGAGCTCGACGGACTGCGCTGGTACCCCATCGCATACGCCGCGCCCATGGCGGCCTCGGTCATCGCCCTTGTCGTGGCCGGGCCCGCCATCGACCGACACGGCCCGGGGCCCGGCCTGCTCGCCGGGCTCGTCATCTTCTGCACCGGACTCGTGGTCTCCGGACTCGCCCCGGCCATGCCGGTGTTCCTGCTCGGGCGGCTGGTGCACGGGCTCGGCGCCGGCGTCCTCGGCGTCGGCACCTACGTCGTCGTGGCGCAGGCGTATCCGGAACGCCTGCGGGCGCAGACCTTCGCGGTGCTCAGTGCCGCCTGGGTGCTCCCGGCCCTGGTCGGCCCAGTCGTCGCGGCGACGGTGGCCCACGCGGTGGGGTGGCGCTGGGTCTTCCTCGGGGTGCCGGTGCTCGCCGTCGGGGCCTGGCTGCTGATCCGCACCACGCCGTCCACGCCCGGCGAGAACCGAACCCAGGACTTCCGCGTGGGGGCCGCGCTGCTCGCGGCCGTTGGCGTCATGGTCGTGACCCTCGGCGGTCAACGCGTCGTCGCCGGCTGGCCGGCGCTCGTCTTCGCGGGCGTGGTCGTGGTCGTGCTGGCGGGCCGCCGCCTGCTGCCACCGGGTTCGTGGAGCGGCCGGCGCGGACTGCCGAGCGTCATCGGCACGAAGGGTCTGATCAGCATCGCGTACGCCTCGGCCGAAGCGTACGTGCCGCTACTGCTCACCCTGGCCCGCGGTCTCACCCTCGCCCAGGCGGGTTGGGTGCTCACCACGGGCGCGGTCACCTGGTCCGCCGGTGCGTGGCTCGCCGCGCACTGGAGCGTGCTGCGGGACGAGGCCGTACGGGTGCGCCTCGGCTGCACCCTGATCGCATCCGGCGTCGGCGGGTTCGCCCTGGTCGCGGTCCCGGCCGTGCCGCTGGTGGTGCCCATGGTCGCGTGGGGCGTCGCCGCTCTCGGCATCGGCATGGCCACCTCGACCCTGTCCGTGCTGGCGATGGCGCTCGCTCCCGCCGGCGGGCAGGGGCGGACCTCGTCGGCGCTTCAGGTCAACGACAACTTGGCGCAGAGCACGGCGCTGGCCGTGGGCAGCGTGCTGTTCGCCGGGCTGGCCAGCCGGGATCCGGTCGGCGGCGCGACGCTCCTCGTCGTCGTCGCCGCGCTGGTCGGCGTGCTCTCGCTCGTACCGGCCGCCCGGCTGCGCCCTTGAGCGTCCGCCTGTGCCCGCCGCAGAAAGTCGCCTCCTGGGCGCCCCGCACCTCCCGGGGTGCCCAGGAGGTCGCCTTCTGGGCGCTCCGCAGTTCGGGAATGCCCAGGAAGTCACCTTCTGGGCACCCCGGACCACCTGGCATGCCCCAAAAGTCACCTTCTGGGCACCTGGGGGCGCGGGGTCATCGATCGGCGCCGGCCGCCAATGCTGCGCGAAGCCGCTCCGCCAACTGCGCGGCATCCTCCGGCGACCACGCGAGCACCCCGGTGCCCGGCCATTAGGGCATGGAACTGCTGCCGCTCGTACGGCAGGCCCGGCGGAAGCGGCGCGATGTGCCAGTGCACGTGGGGGTTTCCCTGCTGGCTGCCCAGCGACAACACGTACGTCCGCTCCGACGGGACCACCTGCTCGACCGCCCGCGCAACCCGGTACACAACCGCCTGCAGTCGGAGGTACTCGTCCAGGGACAGGTCGCTGGCGAGCAGGACGGGCAGCACCAGCGCAGCATCCCGGTACCCCGTCTCCGCCACCGCCGTCTCGGCCGACGGGCGATGCGTCGCCCTGATCGTGCACGCGTCACACCGCGTACGGCGTCCTAGGAAGCTAGGTCTTGCGGGTGGAGGCCAGCCGTACGTCGGCCCAGCGAATGAGAGACGTACGCCCCCGTCCGCTAGCGATCAGGTGCGCTTCTTGCGTGGGCGGACCGAGATCGCGATCGGCGATCCCTCGAAGCCGAACTCGTCCCGCAGCTTGCGCTCGATGAAGCGGACGTACGACGCGTCGAGCGGACCCGTCGTGAAGAGCACGAATCGCGGCGGCCGCGTGCCGGCCTGCGTGCAGAACAGCACCCGGGGCGCCCGGCCACCGCGCACCGGGTGCGGCGTGGCGCGGACGACCGCGGACATGAAGTCGTTGAGCCGCGCCGTGTTGACCCGCTGCTCCCAACTGGCCAGCGCCCGGCGCAGCGCCGGCGCCAACCGGTCCACGGCCCGGCCCGTCTTCGCCGAGATGTTGACCCGGATCGCCCAGGGGATGCGCCGCAGCTCCCGCTCAACCTCCCGCTCCAGGTGGTACCGGCGCTCGCCATCGACGAGGTCCCATTTGTTGAAGGCGATGACGAGGGCCCGTCCGGCCTCGGCCACCAGGCCCAGCACCCGCTGGTCCTGCTCGGTGATCGGCTCGGAGGCATCGAGCAGCACCACCACGACCTCGGCCGCCTCGATGGCCGCCGCGGTGCGCAGGCTCGCGTAGTACTCCGTGCCACTGGCGGTGGCGACCCTCCGGCGCAGGCCGGCCGTGTCGACGAACAGCCAGGGTTCGCCGTCCAGCATCACGACGCTGTCGACCGGATCGACCGTCGTGCCGGCCACCGCGTCGACCACGACCCGCTCCTCGCCGGCCAGGCGGTTCAGCAGGGAGGACTTGCCCACGTTGGGGCGGCCGACCAGCGCCACCCGACGCGGACCCCGGGCCGCCCGGAACGACACCGGCGGCGGAGCGGGCAGCGCGTCGATCACCGCGTCCAGCAGGTCGCCCGAGCCGCGCCCGTGCAGCGCCGAGACCGGGTACGGCTGGCCGAGCCCCAGTGACCACAGGCTGGCCGCCTCGATCTCCTGCTCGGCGTTGTCCACCTTGTTCGCCACGAGGATCACGGGCTTGCGAGTCTTGCGCAGCATCCGGACGGCCGCCTCATCCTCGTCGAGGGCCCCCACGGTGACATCGACGACGAAGAGTACGACGTCGGCGGTCCGGGCGGCCGTTTCGGCCTGGGCGGCGATCGCCGCTGCCCGGTCGCGCGCGTCGGGCGCCCATCCCCCGGTGTCGACGATCGTGAACCGCCGGCCGGACCACTGGGCGTCGTACGCCACCCGGTCCCGGGTGACGCCGGGGACATCCTCCACCACGGCCTGGCGGCGGCCGAGCACCCGGTTGACCAATGTGGACTTTCCGACGTTCGGCCGTCCGACGACGGCGACCACCGGGACGCGGACGGCCTCAGCCTCGACCGCCTCGTCCTCCGGCAGCTCGTCCACATCGGACAGACCCGACTCGTCGGGCTCGAAGTCGCTCTCGTCGACCTCGCCGTACTCGGCGTACTCGTCGAGGTCGAGCTCGTCGGCCGGTTGCTGCGTCACGCCGCGGCTCCCGGCAGCAGGGCGGCCAGGCGCGCCACGACCTCGTCGATGCCCAGCTCGGTCGTGTCGAGCACGACCGCGTCGGGCGCCTGCGCCAGCGGGTCGGCGGACCGGGTGGAGTCGAGCCGGTCCCGGCGGGCCAGCTCCTCGGCGGTGATCCGCGGGTCGGCGGCCAGCTCGGCGCTGCGACGGCGGGCCCGCTCCTCCGCCTCGGCGGTGAGGAAGACCTTGAGCTGGGCGTCGGGGGCGACCACGGAGCCGATGTCGCGCCCCTCGACCACGATGCCCGTCGACCGCCGGGCGTCGGCGATGATCTGGCGCTGCTGCTCCACCAGCAGGCGCCGCACCTCGGGCACCGCGGCCACGGCCGAGACGTGGGTGGTCACCTCGGGCCCGCGGATCGGCTTGTCCACGATTTCGCCATCCAGGCTGATGTGCGGATCGGTGGGGTCGGTGCCGACCTCCAGCGTGACGGAGCTCGCGATCTTGACGACGGTGCCGGCGTCGTGCGGGTCCACCCCGGCGCGCAGCACCGCGAGCGTCACCGCCCGGTACATCGCGCCGGTGTCGAGGTACTGAGCACCCAACTGCTGGGCCAACCGCCGGGAGACGGTCGACTTGCCCGACCCGGATGGCCCATCGACCGCGATGACGGGAGGCT
>JADGGF010000092.1 GCA_019690055.1 Micromonosporaceae bacterium | reverse complement strand
CTTCGCCGTCGTCGGGGAGCCGAAGGAGGTGGCCAAGGAGATCCTGCGTCGCTTCGGCGACGTGATCGACCGGTTCACCCTCTATACGCCCTACGCACTGGACGAGGAAGCGAAGAAAACCATCATCGACGGGATTCACGCGGGCTGATCATCAGTCGACGTCCGACCCGCATTCACCGAACGCCGGAACGCCAGGCGGCGGTCCGCCATGCCCGCTGCCGGCTGCCCGATCGTGGTACCGGCCGGGCGAGGTCGGCGACGTCGTCAGCCCCTCGGCCCTCGCCCGTGCCGTCTCGGATGGGAGACCTCAGCGCTCCGAAGACCCGGCACCGCACATCGATCAGTAGGACCTCGGCAGGCCGAGGGAGTGCTGGGCGACGTAGTTGAGGATCATCTCGCGATTCACCGGGGCGATCCGCAACAGCCGGGTCATCCCCCAAAGCGGGATCAGCCCATACTCGGTGGCGACTCCATTGCCGCCGTGGACCTGGATCGCCGCGTCGACGGCGGCCAGCCCGGCCTCGGCGGCCGCGTACTTGGCCATGTTGGCGGCCTCCCCCGCGGGTTCGCCGTGGTCGTGCAACCATGCGGCGCGAGCCGTCATGAGGGCGGCGAGCTCCACCTCGATCTTCGCCTTGGCCAAGGCGTGTGAGACCCCCTGGTGGGCGCCGATGGGGACGTCCCACACCTTCCGCTCGTTGGCGTACGCCGCGGCCCGGGCCAGGGCGTAGCGGCCGATACCGACGCACAGCGCGGCACCCATCACCCGCTCGGGGTTCAGCCCGTGGAACACCTGGCGGAAACCGTCACCCTCGGTGCCGATCAGCCGGTCCGCCTCCACCACGACATTGTCGAAGAAGAGCGTGAACTGGCGCTCGGCGAGCGCCACCGATACCGGCTGCGGCTGCTTGACGAGGCCGGGGGCGTCGGCGTCCACGACGAACAGTGACAGCGCTGACCTGCCGCCTCCGGGAGTGTCGGGGGGAGCGGTACGGGCCACCACCAAGATCGCGTCGGCCTCGTCGGCTCCCGTGATGAAGCACTTCTGGCCGTTGAGAAGGTAACGGTCGCCGTCGCGGGTCGCGGTGGTGGACAGCCGGTGGGTATTGGACCCGGCGTCCGGCTCGGTGATGGCAAAAACGATCTTGCTGGTGCCGTCGGCCAGCTTCGGCAGCCACCTGGCGCGTTGCTCGGCGGTGCCGAACTCGGAGATCACCTCGGCGGAGATGGCGCAGGACACCACCATCAGCAGGAGGGGACAGCCCTGTGCCGCCGTCTCCTCGCCGACAATGGCCAGCTCGGTCAGCCCGCCTCCGCCGCCGCCGTACTCCTCCGGGATGTTGACGCCCAGGTAGCCGTGCTTGCCGAGGGCCTGCCAGAGCTCGGTGGTGTGCTCCCTGGCCTCGGCCTTGCGCGCGTAGTAGGCGCCGCCGAACTCGGCGGCAAGGGCACGGACCGCCTCCCGCAGCGCGCGGTGCTCTTCGTTCGTCGAGAAATCCATCTCATCTCCGTAAGGTCAGTCCCCAAGCAGGGCCACGGGTATGTCGACATGCCGGGACCGCAGGTATTCGCCCAGTCCTTTGGCCTGGGGATCGGGGCGGGCCGTCTCAGCGACCCCGGCGCCGAGCAAGCCGACCACCACGAAGTTGAGCGCACGCAGGTTGGGCAGCTCGTACCGCTGGATCTCCAGCCCGGCCGCCTCGGGCAGCAGCTCGCGCAGCCGGTCGGTCGTCAGGTGGCCGCGCAACCACGCGTACGACGCCGCGTCACGTGTCCACAGGCCGATGTTGGCGTTGCCGCCCTTGTCGCCTGAGCGGGCCGCACAGATCCGGCCCAGCGGCACTCGCCGGGTGGGTCCTGCCGGGACCTCACCCGCTGACTCGACCGGAGACCCGGTCCTTCCTTCGCCCGGCTCGCCGGCGGAACCGTCCAGCACGGATGTGTGTGGGATGACCAGGGTGTCGCCGTCGGGCAGCACCACCCGGTGTTCCACCAGTTCGGCGGGGATCAGGGCGGGCCAGTAGACGCCGTACGCGCTCTCCGCGGTCGGTGGGGTGGTGGTGTGGAAGCCGGGGTATCCGGCGAGCGCGAGTTCCATGGCGGCATCCGAGAACCTGCGGCCGACCTTGACCGGATCAGGGTCCTTGACCGTGATCCGCAGATGTGCGGTGGCCTGCTCGTTGGACGGGGCGTCCTCCCGGTCATAGCGGATCAAGCGGACGTCAACGTCGGCGAAGGACTCCTCACCGCCGAGCAGGTCGAACAACTGCCGTCGTGCCAGTTCCGCCTTGCGCTCGATGTCCAGTCCGGTGAGGACGAGCGTCATCGTGTTCCGGTAGCCGCCGAGGAAGTTGATCGCGATCTTCAGCGAGCGCGGTGGGGGCCCGCCCTTGGTGCCGCTGATCCGTACCCGGTCGGGGCCGACCTGGTCGAGCCGCAGGGTGTCGAAGTATGCCACCACGTCGGGATTGGCGTACGCCGGTCCGGCGATCTCATACAACAGTTGTGCGGTCACCGTGTCGGGCGAGACCAGGCCGCCGGTGCCGGGATGCTTGGTGATGACGCTGCTGCCGTCCGCGGCGACCTCGGCGATCGGAAATCCGGGGCAGCGGGGGTCCTTGATCTCCTCGAACCAGGAGTAGTTACCGCCGGTGGCCTGGGGCCCGCACTCGATCACATGCCCCGCCACCACCGCCCCGGCCAGCGCGTCGTAGTCGGTACGCGACCAGCCGTGCCACCATGCCGCCGGTCCGACCACCAGGGAGGCGTCGGTGACACGGGGGCAGATCACCACGTCCGCTCCGGCCTCCAGCGCCGCCGCGATGCCCCATCCGCCCAGATAGGCGTTGGCCGACACCGGCTCGGCCTTCGCCTCCGCCAGCGGTCGGCCGGTGTCGAGATGGCTGAGCCGGTGACCGGCGGCGACCAGCTCCCCAAGCCGTCCGAGCAGGTCGTCGCCTTCGATATGGGCCACCTTCGGGGCCAGCCCGAGCCTTCTGGCCAGCAGGCGCACCTGCTCGGCGAGACCGGCGGGGTTGAGCCCGCCCGCGTTGACCACGATGCGGATGCCCCGGTCGAGGCAGGTGCCGAGCACCTGCTCCAACTGGGTGAGGAAGGTCCGGGCGTACCCGGCGGATGGGTCCTTCCGCCGCGCCTTCCACAGGATGAACATGGTGAGTTCGGCCAGGTAATCCCCAGTGAGCACGTCGATGGGGCCGCCGTCGACCATCTCCCGGGCCGCGGCCATCCGGTCGCCGTAGAAGCCGGAGCAGTTCGCGATGCGCACCGGTCGCTTACCGATCATCAGCGTCCCTTCCACCGTGGTGGTCGTCTATCCCGGAAGGCGGCGGGGCCCTCTTGGGCGTCCGCACTGAGATAGACCGGCTCCCAGATCCGTTCGGCCTCGTCGAAGGCGTCCGCGAGTGGGTATTCGGCGATCAGTCGTACGGTCCGTTTGGCGGCTGCCACCGACAGCGGCGCGTTGGCGGCGATCCGTTCGGCCAGCCGTTGCGCGGCCTCGGCCAGTTCAGCCGCCGGGACCACCTCGTTGACCAGGCCGATCTCGTACGCGCGGCCGGCGTCGATCGGATCCCCAGTGAGCAGCATCTGCATGGCGACACGTGGCGGGATCAGCCAGGGCAGCGGCACCGCCCAGGGCACGCCCCGTCCGACCTTCACCTCGGTGACCGCGAAGCGGGCGGTGTCGGCGGCTATGCAAAGGTCGCAGCTTTGAGCGAGCAGGAAACCACCGGCGTAGGCGATGCCGTTCACGGCCGCGATGACCGGCTTGTCGACCTGGATGTTCCGGCCGAACTGCGGCAGGAAGTCGGGCGGCGGGACGCGCAGCGAGGTATCGGCCATCTCCTTGAGGTCTCCGCCAGCGCAGAACGCCTGGTCGCCCGCTCCTGTGAGGACCAGGACCTTCGCCTCCGCATCGGCGTTGAATCTGTGCACTCCGGCGAACAGTCCTTGGCGTACGGCCTTGTTCAGGGCGTTGCGGGCCTCGGGGCGGTTGATGGTCAGCCACGCGACGGGACCCACCCGCCGGTAGTCGACCGGGCTTTCCAGGCCGTGCTCGGTCGGCCCGGTCATGCCCGCTCCTCGGTCGGGTGTTCTTCGACGACCGCAAGGACCGTGCCGACTTCGACCTGCCGCCCAACGGATACACCGATCTCGGTCACCCGGCCGGCACTGGGCGCGGACACGCTGTGCTCCATCTTCATCGCCTCCAGTACGACGATCGGGCTGCCCGCCTCCACGAAGTCCCCGGGTTGCGCGGCGATCCGTACGACGGTTCCGGGCATCGGGGCGAGCAACGAGCCTGGAATGGTCTGCGGATCGGGTTCGGGAAAGCGCGGGATCTCCTGCAAGGTGGTGGAGCCCAGCGAACTGTCCACGTAAAACACCCCGTCCACGCTATGGACGGTGATGACGCGACGCACTCCATCGATCTCGAGGTCCACCCGGTTCGGCGTCGCGGACCGCAGCACGGTGTCGCCCATCGGCACGCCGGCCACCTCCGCGTCCAGGCCGCCGTGGGGCCGCAGACGGTAACGGACCTCGATGCCGCCGGTCGCGGACCCGGCAACCTGGAAGGTGGTGAACTGCGGGCCGTTGTCCACATTGCGCCAGCCGGACGGCAGGGTGCTCAGCACGCTACTCCGTGACCGGCGCTCCGCCTGTCCGGCCAGCGCCGCCGCGAGGGCGTGCACCGCCACCGCGGCGGGGTCCTCACGCGAGGCGGCCAGCGCTGCCGGGTCATGCCGCGTCAGATAACCGGTGTCGATGCGCCCGGCCCGGAACTCCGGTTCACGCAGGATCCCGATCAACAGCTCCCGGTTGGACACGACACCGTGCAGCCTCGTCTCATCCAACGCCCGCGCCAGGCGGCGGCACGCCTCGTCCCTGGTCGATCCGTGCGCGATGATCTTGGCGATCATCGGGTCGTAGTGCACGCTGACCTCACCGCTGGCCTGGATCCCCGCGTCCACCCGTACGCCGGGAAGGTCCGGGACCGTGAAGTGGTGCACCCGCCCGGTCGCAGGCAGGAACCCGGCGGTGACGTCCTCGGCGTAAAGCCGTGCCTCCACCGCGTGGCCGCTGATCCGTGCGTTCAGCACCTCCTCGGGCAGTGGCCGGCCCTCGGCCACCAGCAGCTGTAGCCGGACCAGGTCCAGGCCGGTGATCATCTCGGTCACCGGGTGTTCGACCTGCAGGCGGGTGTTGACCTCCAGGAACGAGAACCGGCCGTCGGCTTCGAGGATGAACTCGACGGTGCCCGCCCCGACGTAGCCGATGGCCTTGCCGGCGGCGACGGCGGCACGGCCCAGCTCTTCGCGCAACGTGTCGTCGACGGCCGGCGAGGGCGCCTCCTCGATGATCTTCTGGTAACGGCGCTGGATCGAGCATTCCCGCTCGAACAGGTGCACCAGGTTGCCGTGCCAGTCACCGAAGATCTGCACTTCGATGTGCCGTGGCGAATCCACATACCGTTCGAGGAAGACGGTGCCGTCGCCGAACGCCGACTTCGCCTCCCGCCGTGCACTGGTGACCGCCTCGAGCAGCTCCGCCTCGCTGCGTACCACCCGCATGCCGCGCCCGCCACCGCCGTAGGCGGCCTTGACCAGTACGGGGAAACCGATTTCAGCGGCCACCCTGCGGGATAGCGCGGCGGCGTCGAGATCCGCGTGGTCATCGATGGTGATCCCGGGCAGCACGGGGACGCCGGCCGCCGCCATCAGCTCCTTGGCCGCGATCTTCGAGCCCATCGCGTCGATGACCTCCGGCGGCGGCCCCACGAAGATCAGTCCTGATTCGGCGCAGGCCCGGGCGAAGTCGGCGTTCTCCGACAGGAAGCCGTAGCCGGGGTGGATGGCGTCGGCTCCAGTCCGCAGGGCCGCCTCGATCACTAGATCGCCGCGCAGGTAGGTGTCGGCCGGGGCTCGGCCCGGCAGCCGTACGGCCTGATCCGCCTCGTGGATGAACGGCGCGTCGGCGTCCGCGTCGGAGAACACCGCGACGGTGGCGATGTCCATCTCGCGTGCCGTGCGTATCACCCGTGAGGCGATCTCGCCGCGGTTGGCGACCAGCAGCCGGCGGATCGTCGCAGGTGCCTGTCGTTCACGCATCGAGTGCCTGCCTTACATCCGAAAAACGCCGAACCCACGGCGTCCTTCGACTGTCTGGGAATGCACCGCCGACAGTGCGATACCGAGGACCGTCCTGGTGTCACGCGGATCGATCACTCCGTCGTCGTAGAGCCGGGCGGTGACGAAGAACGCGTGCGACTCCCGCTCGATCTGCTCCTCGATCTGTTTGCGCCGGCGCTCGTCGGCTTCCACGTCGAACTCTCGGCCGGCCGCCTGCGCGGCCTGCCTGCCGACGATCGACAGCACCCCTGCGAGCTGCTGCGCACCCATGACGGCCAGCTTGGCGTTCACCCAGGCGAACATGAACCGCGGGCTGAACGCACGGCCCGACATCCCATAGTTGCCGGCACCGAACGAGGCGCCGATGTTGATGGTGATGTGGGGGACGGTGCTGTTGGTCACCGCGTTGATCATCTTGGCGCCGTCCTTGATGATCCCGCCTTGCTCGTAGTCCTTGCCGACCATGAAGCCGGTGGTGTTCTGCAGGAAGATCAGCGGAGTGTCGGTCTGATTGGCGAGCAGGATGAACTCGGTGGCCTTCTTGGCCTCCTCGCTGAACAGGACGCCGCGCGCGTTGGCCAGGATGCCCACCGGAAAGCCGTGGATGGAGGCCCAGCCGGTGACCAGGCTGGTGCCGTAGCGCGGTTTGTATTCACCGAACCGGGACCCGTCGACCACCCTGGCCAGGATCTCGCGCGGATCCACCGGGACGCGGAAGTCCGCAGGGGCGATGCCGAGCAGCTCGTCGGGGTCGTACAGTGGAGGGTCGGCCGGCCGCGTTGGCCCAGGGCCGAGCTTGCGCCAGTTCAGCTCGGAGACGATCTGCCTGCCGATACGGATGCAGTCCCGCTCGTCCACCGCGAAGTAGTCGGCCAGTCCGGAGACCCTGGAGTGCATGTCGGCACCGCCGAGCTCCTCGTCGTCGGCATCCTCGCCGGTGGCCATCTTCACCAGCGGCGGGCCCCCCAGGAACACCTTGGCCTGCCGGTCGACCATCACGGTGTAGTCGCACATGCCGGGGACGTACGCGCCGCCCGCCGTGGCGTTGCCGAACACCAGCGCGATGCTCGGAATGCCGAGCCCGGACATCTCGGTGAGCCGCCGGAAGATCTGCCCTGCCTCTACGAACAGCTCGGACTGGGTGGGCAGGTCCGCGCCGCCGGACTCGACCAGGTAGATCACCGGCAGCCGGTTGGTCTTGGCGATCTCCAGCGCCCGCAGGTTCTTGCGCAGGGTGTAGGGGTTCATGGCCCCGCCGCGGACGGTCGGATCATGCGCGATGATCACGCATTCGCAGCCTGACACCACACCGATTCCGGTGAGAATGCTCGCGCCAACCGTGAACTCGGTGCCCCAGGCGGCCAGGGGTGACAGCTCCAGGAATGGGGTGTCCCGGTCCAGCAGCAGTTCGAGGCGCTCCCGTACCAGCAGCCTTCCGCGGGCGCGATGCCGTTCGGTGTACTTGGGGCCGCCGCCGCTCCGGACCAGATCGAGCTGTTCCTCCAGCTCGGCCAGGGCGGCCAACAAGGCCGCACGGTTCTTCCGGTAAGCCTCACTGGTGACGTCCAGGGTGGATCGCAACACGGGCAAGAGGCCGCCTCCCCTCCTCTCGGCGGGCGCTGGCGTGATTCCAAGTCGAGGTTACTCGCAATTTACAAACTTCGGAAGCCCGGAATCGGATCAGCGCTGTCGCCTGGGATATGGGCAGCGCAAGGCGTTGCAATCTGTCGTCGACAGCCACCTACAAGGTTTCTGTAGGTTTACTTCTTGCCGTGCCGGTCGGATCTCTTCCCGGGCGGATAGCGCCCGCATCCGGCCCGGTGGGAGTCCGGGCACAGTGGCCTCCCGACTTCGAAAGCAGTGAACGGCTCATGCCCAGATGGGGTGTTCGCCGGTGTTGCGGGCGAGTGTCTCGGCGTGCCGCTCGCTGCCCGGCAACGTCCTGCGCACGCCCTCCTGCCTGACCAGCGACCTGGGAAACCGCGGCCGGAGCACAACAAGGCGTTCGGCCGGCCGTACGACCTCCGACGGGCGGCGGTCTTGGCGCAACGCAGGAGTTCCACCGGGCCAAGGTGGCCCAACGCGGGTGTGGACGCGTGCTCCTCCGCGTCTATGCGAAGTGCGTCGATGGTCAGCGAGAACAGGCCAACACTAAGATCTTGAACGCTTTGGGTGCTGAAGCCGCGGGCAACTACACCAGGAGTCGCCGGTCAGCCGACCTCCGCCCTGAGGGCGGGTAGTGCGCGACGAGATGGGTCTTCGTCACGGTCCCTCCATCAGGTCGTTGGCCTCGGCGTAGGTGAGCGCGCCCCGCAGCGCGCCGAAGGTGCCCGACTCGGCCACCTCCCGCGCGGCAGTCAGCGCCGAGGTCAGGGCCGCCCGGGCCAGGGCGGAGCCGAGGCTCACCCGACGCGCGCCCAGCTCCCCGAGCTCGGCAACGGACAGGGTGAGGGCGGGGCCGGTCGCCAGGACGTTGACCGGCTTGCCGACGGCCGAGCACACCGTCCGGATCGCCGCAACACTCGGCAGGCCCGGCGCGTAGAGCGCGTCGGCCCCGGCCTCCTCGAAGGCCCTCAGCCGGGTCATCCAGCTCCGGTCGACCGTAGAGGAAGTTCTCCGCCCGAGCGGTGATGGTGAACGGGAACGGCAGCGACCGAGCGGCCGCCACACCGGCGGCCACCCGTTCCACGGCCGCGTCGAAGTCGTAGATGGGCTGGTCGGGCCGGCCCGTGGCGTCCTCGATCGAACCGCCGACCGCCCCGGCCTCGGCGGCCAGGCGGATCGTCTCGGCCACATCCTCCGGCCGGTCGCCGAACCCGTTCTCCAAGTCGGCCGAGACCGGAAGGTCGGTCGCGGCGACGATCTCGGCGATGTTTCGCAGGGTTTCCTCGCGGCGCACCAGGTTGGCGCCGTCCCGCCGGCCGAGGGTGAACGCCAGGCCGCCGCTGGTCGTGCCCAGCGCGGCGAACCCCAGTCTGGCGAGCGCCCGCGCCGTGCCCGCGTCCCAGGGGTTCGGCAGCACGAACGTCCCCGCCTCGTGCAGCTTCGCGAACGCCACGCCCTTGCTGTGCTGATCGAGATCACCGACCCAATCGAGACCGCCGGCTCTGTCGAAGGCGGACTGTCGACCAGACGAGCTTCCCTTGCTTTCGGTGTCCCCGGCAGGATTCGAACCTGCGGCACCCGCTTTGGAGGAGCGAGAGCGATACGGCTGGCTCACGTGGTGCGACCTTGCGGGAACGATTCACCCAGTCACAGCTGACGCGAGACGTGTCGCCATCCCAGTAGGAGCAGATGTGCCGGCGGCCACCGTGACCAGCGCAAAGGTCGAGGTTGACACGGTCCTGGGTCAGTCGTGCCGATCAGTCACTGCAGAGCTGGGAGCACAGCGTCGTGTAGGCCCACTGCTCCCAGCGTTCGTGGGTCCACCCGCGGTCGCGGACGAAGAGAAGATACAACTCGGGGGAGAGGAGGCAGAACAACAGGTCGGCCGCCTGCTCGACGGTGACGTCCTCTCGGGCGCCCGGCTCGGCCATCAGCGCCTTCGCTGCGGTCGCCTGGACGGTGAAGCGGGAATCGGTGTCGAACTGCCACAGCTCGACGATCGTGGGATCCATCGCCGCAGCGACCCGGAGCACCTCGCTGAGGCGGGAGACCCGGCTGAGGATGCGGCCAGTGCCGTGGACGAGTGCACGGAGCTGCTCGGGCGCGGTGTCGGCGGCCAGTGCGTCGCGGAACCAGGGCCTGTCCCGATTACCAGGTGATCGCCCGTAACCTTTCGAGGGAGGTGTGACCTCGGCCTGTGACCCGTTGCCGAGCGAGGCCGAGCTTCGCCGGCTGTACGACACAACCGTACGGCGGGCATTCGCCGAGCTGGAGCGGGAAGGGCTGGCCCTCGGCGCTGGCGCACACCCCAGGCGTGGCGGCGCGGGCGACCCCTGGCCCCGATCCTCGGCGACGGCCGCCGATACGCTGACCGCTGCCGCTTCGCGCGGCAATCGGCGAGTGAAACCTGCCCCGGGGAATGGCTGCCCGAGGTGAATTCCCGGTACTAGTGTCGGCTGTATGTATTCGACGCGGGTCTCTCAGCATGTGAACGCACCGCGTTCGGCTGTTTATCGGGCGCTCCTGGATGCGGATGCGATCGCGAAATGGCGGGTACCGGCCGGCATGAGCTGCCACGTACATGAATTCGATGCCCGCGAAGGCGGCTCGTTCCGGGTCTCGCTCACATACGACGACCCGGCTCGAACCGGAAAGTCGGCGCCGCATACCGACACGTACCACGGCCACTTCGCGAAGCTCGTGCCGGACGAGCAGGTGGTCGAAGTACTGGAGTTCGAGACCGCGGATCCCGCACTTCGCGGGATGACGATGACGACCACGCTCACCGATGCCGACGGTGGCACCGATGTCCTCGTCGTGCATGAGGGGGTTCCGGACGGCGTGCCTGCCGCCGACAACGAGAAGGGCATGCGGATGGCACTGGCGAACCTCGCCGCGCTTGTTGAGGCGAGGGAAGCGGCGATGGAAGGTGGCTGACCCCGTCCACACGATGGATGGCCGCCCGGAAACCGGCCTCCCTGATGGCCCCTGACTCCTGTGGCTGGTGCATCTGCGAGCCAGCCGTACCGGCCGGAGTCTCGCACCTGCGCGCGAGCTCGCAGTCAGGCTCCTGGGAACGGAAATCCCTTCTCCGATCACACTGGGGGAGGCGGCCGCCATGCCGCCGCCCGGCGGTGGTCCTCCTGGAACCGGGTGATCGTCAAAACGACCCCGATGGCCAAGGCGGCCGCGATGATGGACATGGCGTTGGCGGCGATGTCGAATAGCGCCGCCTTCCGCATGGATGACAGGTCATCGGCACGCGCGAGTTGGCGGTTTATCACTTGCGTGATCCACGTACCGGCGAGCCAGGCCAGCCACCATGCCCAGACCAGGCCGGACCGGCGGGCGGTCGCGAGATCCCGCGTCCACGCGAAGGCGCCGGGCTTGGAAGAGGTCCAAATGTCATCGATGATCTGCTTGGGAAACCACAAGCTGACAACCGGGACGAACCATCCGAAGATCAGCCACGGTCTGGCACGCCGGTGCGGCCACGGGCTCAGCAGCTCTGCGTTCGCCCGGGCACGGAACAGCCAGACCAGAAACGTGACAGCG
>JADGGF010000091.1 GCA_019690055.1 Micromonosporaceae bacterium | reverse complement strand
GCCTACGCCCGCGCCCGAAGGACCCCCGGCCGCCTCGGTGTCCGACCCGGACGCCTGGTGCCCGACCCGGACGCATTGTGCCCGACGGGTCGCCTTGCGGACATAGGGTCGGTGGCATATGGCCGAACCGGCAGCGTACCGGCGCTCGCAGGAGGGACGATGTGTGTGTACGGGGGAATGGAAGGAGACCAGCATGCGCGGCAAGCTGATGTTCGCCGCCGGCGTCGGGATCGGGTACGTGCTCGGGACCCGCGCGGGACGCGAGCGCTTCGACCAGATCGCCGGGAAGGCCAAGCAGTTCTGGCAGAGCGACACCGTTCAGGAAGCCGCCGGCGCGGTCCAGGCGAAGGCCGGACGTCTCTACGACACCGGTAAGCAGATGATGACGGAGCGGTCGCAGCGGATGCGTCAGAAGAACGAGCCCAAGCGTCCGCAGCACGAGGCGCCGGAGCGGCCCGAGGCAGCGTGGGAGGCACCGGTCGGTTTCCCGGTCAGCACCTCGTACTGACGCCCACGGTTGATCTGACGTACCACGGTCGCCGGGACCGCCCGTGCCCGGCGCCGCCCCGGGCGGGGGGGGGGGGGGGGGGGGGGCCGCCCCCCCCCCCCACCCCACACTCGTGGCCGGGCCTCCTGAGCCCGGCCGGAAGGCAAGTGGGCGTACAGGACGTCGCCGCCATGACGTTTGTCATCACATATTGATGAGGTTTGTTACTCCATCCCGGGCGTGGTGCCGCCAAGAATCGATGGCGTGGCAAGCCTTCCTGTTCCATCCCCCGACGGCTCGACCGTCATCGAGCTTCACAACGTCAGCCGGCGCTACGGGTCGTTCGAGGCCGTCCGGGGTGTCTCGTTCACCGTCGCCCAGGGCGAGTTGTTCGCGTTGCTCGGCACGAACGGTGCGGGCAAGACGTCCACCGTCGAGGTCGTCGAGGGGCTGAGTCGACCCTCCGGCGGCCAGGTCCGGGTGCTCGGTCACGACCCGTACACCGAGCGGGCAACCGTACGCCCCCGGATCGGGATCATGCTCCAGGAGGCGGGCTTCGCCGGTGACCTCACGGTGGCCGAGACGATGCGCATGTGGGCCGGCACGGCCTCGCGCCCCCGACCGGTGGCCGAGGTGATGGCCGCGGTCGACCTCGAGCACAAGGCGACCACGGTGGTCAAGCAGCTCTCCGGGGGCGAGCGCCGGCGGCTGGATCTCGCGCTGGCCCTGATCGGCGCGCCCGAGGTGCTGTTCCTCGACGAGCCGACCACCGGCCTGGACCCGGAGAGCCGGCGCAACACCTGGCGGCTCATCCGGGGCATGCTCGCCGAGGGCACGACCGTCCTGCTGACCACCCACTACCTCGAAGAGGCCGAGGAGCTGGCCGACCGGCTCGCCATCATGCACCAGGGTCGGATAGTCGCGGCCGGCACGGTGGCGGAGGTGGTGGCGGCCCATCCGGCCCGGATCAGCTTCCAGCTGCCCGCCGGCGTCGCGCCCGAGGCCCTGCCGACTCTGCCCGGCGCCCGATCTGTCCACTGTGACCACAGCAGCGGTGCCGTCGAGATTCGGACGGACGCGCTGCAGGAGTCGCTGGCCGCGCTGCTGGCCTGGGCCAACCCGGCCGGCCTCGTGCTGCCCCGGCTGCAGGCCCGATCGGCCTCGCTTGAGGAGGCGTTCCTCTCCGTCGCCGACGGCGACGTTCCCCTCGCTGACCCCCGGATCGAGAAGGTTCCCGCCTGATGTCCACGCTGTCGTCGTCCATCAATCGGTCCTCGCCCATCAATCGTCTGGCTCTGCGCCGCGTCTGGTGGCTCAGCCGTACCGAGTTCACGCTCTTCTGGCGCAACAAGACCGCGGTGGTCACCGCTCTGGTGCTGCCCGCCGCCATGGTCGTCTTCTACGCCCGCATCGACGCGTCGGCCACAGGTGGCATATCGGTCAATGCGTACATACTTACCGGCGCGGTCGCCCTGATGCTGCTCTTCGTCGTGTACTACAACCTCGTCACCGCCTACGTCGCCCGCCGGGAGGAGCTGGTGCTCAAGCGGCTGCGGACGGGCGAGGCCCGCGACGGCGAGATCCTCGCGGCCGGGGCGTTGCCGGCCGCCGTCGTGGCGCTGGCCCAGACGGCGGTCGCGGTGGGGATCGGCGCGGTGCTGCTGGACCTGCCCGTACCGGTCAACGTGGTGGTGCTGCTCGTGGGCCTGCTGGGCGGCATCGTGGTCTTCGCCCTGCTCGCCGCGGCGTCCACAGCGTTCACGAAGACCGTCGAGTTTGCCCAGATCAGCACGCTGCCGGTGCTGATGATCTGCGTGGTCGGCTCGGGCGCGCTCGTCCCGCTGAGCGTGCTGCCCGATGCGGCGGCTGCGGTGCTGCGGTTCGTCCCCCTCGCCCCGGTGGTGGACCTGCTGCGGCTGGGCTGGGTCGGCGGGCCCGACGGCGCGGGCTTCCTGGAGGCGTTTGGGCGGGCTGGCGAGCCGGTTGCCATCCTGGTGGGGTGGATCGTCGTCGGGTGGCTGGCGCTGCGGCGCTGGTTCCGCTGGGAGCCGCGCCGGTCATGACGACCGTACGGCTGGTGGTGCGCTGATGTGGGTCCTGCGCTGGTGGCGTGATCTCAGCCAGGTCGAGCGGTTCGACATCTACACCCGGTGGTCGTACTACCTGCTCCTGGCGGTCGGGCCGGTCACGATCGCGGCCGCGTTCGCGCACCCCCAGCCGACCCGGCCGGCCCTGGTCGCCATCGCCGGGGCCAGCGTTGTCCAGGCCGTCGTGGGCGTGGCCGTGGTCCGGGCGATGCTGGAGCGCCGGCGCATCGGGGGACCGGCCCCCTGGCTGAGGTACGCCGCCCTGGCCGCGGTGACCGTCGTGGGGCTCGCGCTCACGTGGCGCGAGCTCCCCCACGACGCGCCCAACGCGCGGCTGGCGACCGTGTTCTTCGTCGTCGCCTTCGTCGGGTTGCTCTCGCTCGCGGTTCGGTTCCGGCAGGCGATGCTCGCGCTGCTGGGGGCGATGGCCGTGCCGGTCGCCATCGAGTTGACCGGGCTGGGGGCCACACCGCCGGACACGCCGAGGGTCCTGGTCACCGCCACGATCACGTTCATCGCCGGGGTGAGTGCCATTGGCGGGTACCGGGCGGGCCTGTGGATGCTCGACGTGGTGTGGGAGCTCGACCGGGCCCGGGGCGTCGAGGCCCGGCTCGCGGTGGCGGAGGAGCGGCTGCGCTTCGCCCGCGACCTGCACGACGTGGTGGGGCGCGGGCTGGCGGTGGTGTCGCTCAAGAGCGATCTCGCGGCGCGGCTCGCCCAGCGGGGCCGGCCGGAGGCGGTCGACGAGATGCTCGAGGTGCGTCGGGTCGCGCAGGAGCTGCTGGCGGACGTCCGCGACGTGGTGCGGGGTTACCGGAGGACCGACCTGGGCGCGGAGCTCGTGGGGGCGCGCTCGGTGCTCGCCTCGGCCGGCATCGAGTGCCGCATCATCGGCACGAGCGACGCGATCGGGGAGCAGGCTCAGGCGACGCTGGGCTGGGTCGTCCGCGAGGGAACGACGAACGTCCTGCGCCACAGCCAGGCGACCACGTGCACCATCTCTGTGCAGGTGCACGGCGAGTCGATAGAGCTGAGTATGGAGAATGATGGTGCCTCGGGTGGCGGGACACCGGTTCTCGGTCACGGGCTGATCGGCCTGACCGAGCGGATGGCCGCCGCCGGCGGTTCGCTTACGGCCGAGCGCCTGCCCGGGGCACGGTTTCGGCTCGTCGCTCGGCTGCCGGTATCGGTCGGCGTCGCCGAATCGGGCGGTGCCAACGTCCCTGCGTCGAGCAATGCGAACGTCCCTTCGTCGGGCGGTGCCGGCGTCAGCCAGGCCGGTCGGGAGGCCGGGATCGGCCACGCTGACCCGGGCATCGAGGACGGTCCCGCCGGCCGTCCGGCCGCCGAGGACCGGGCGGAGGCGACGGTGTCATGATCTCCATCCTGCTGGCCGAGGATGAGCATCTGATCCGGGGCGCGCTCGCGGCCCTGCTGCGCTTGGAAGAGGACTTCGACGTGGTCGGCGAGGCCGGGACCGCGGCCCAGGCGCTGGACATGGCCGGGGCGCTGCGACCGGATGTGGCGCTCCTCGACCTTCAACTGCCCGATCTCGACGGCATCGCCCTGGCCACGGCCATCCACGCGGAGCTCCCGGAGTGCGCGACCGTGATTGTGACCAGCCACGGACGCCCCGGCTACCTTAAGCGGGCGCTGGCCGCCGGCGTCCGCGGGTTCCTGCCCAAGACCGTCTCGGCCGAGGTGCTCGTCGACGTGGTGCGCACCGTCCACAAGGGAGGCCGCTACGTCGACCCCGGCCTCGCCTCGGAGGCGATCAGTGCCGGCGACAGCCCACTGACCCCGCGCGAGGCGGACGTGCTCGAGCTCGCCGCCGACGGCACCCCCATCGAGGAAATTGCCCAGCGCGCCTCGCTGTCGCCCGGCACCGTCCGCAACTACCTCTCGTCGGCCTCGGCCAAGATCGGCGCGGCGAATCGGCACGAGGCGGTGCGCATCGCCCGCCGTCTCGGCTGGATCTGACCAGCAGAATGGTCGTGTCAGGAAGGACGCCCTCTTGACGCCTAGCGCACAAGAGGGCGTCCTTCCAGACATGAAGCGACCGACAGGAGAATCGCCATGCGTATCACCGTGCTGGGCGCCGGTTCCTGGGGCACGACCGTGGCCTCCATCCTCACCCGCCGCGACCACGAGTCGTTGCTCTGGGCGCGCCACCCGGCCACGGCTGATGAGGTCAACGAGCAGCACACCAACAGCCGGTACCTGCCGGGCTTCACGCTTCCGGCCCGGCTACGGGCCACGGCCGATCTGGAGGAGGCGGCCCGGCACGCCCAGATGCTGGTGGTCGGCGTGCCGTGCAGCGCCTTCCGGGCCACGCTGGAACAGGTCGTGCCCTACTTGAGCCCTTGGGTGCCGGTGATCAGCCTGAGCAAGGGGCTGGAGAACGGCACCCTGATGCGCATGACCGAGATCATCAAGGAGGTCCTGCCCGGGCATCCGGCCGCCGCCCTCGCCGGCCCCAACCTGGCCAAGGAGATCATGTCCGGAATGGCCGCGGCGAGCGTGATCGCGACCGAGGACCTGTCGGTCGCCACCGCCATGCAGCAGGTCATCCGCCGCCAGCTGCTGCGGGTGTACACCAACCACGACGTGATCGGGTGCGAGATCGGCGGAGCGCTCAAGAACGTGGTCGCCATCGCCACCGGGATCGCTCAGGGCCTCGGCGTCGGCGACAACACCCGGGCGGCCGTGATCTCCCGCGGCCTGGCCGAGCTGACGAAGCTCGCCGTGGCCATGGGTGGGGAGCCGGCCACGCTCGCCGGGTTGGCCGGGATGGGCGACCTCGTGGCGACCTGCATCAGCCCGCAGAGCCGCAACCGGTACGTGGGTGAGCAGCTCGGCCGGGGCCGCGCGCTGGACGAGATCCTGGCCGAGATGGGGCAGGTGGCGGAGGGCGTCCGGACCGTCCACGCCGCGGTCGCCCTGGCCGACCGGTACGGCCTGGCGATGCCGATCACCCGCACCATCCACCGGGTCGTCACGGGCGAGATCACCGCCGTCGACGCGTACGCCGGCCTGCTGAAGTCGCACCCGGCCGGCCACGAGTCCGACCCCGGCTGATGCCCTGTTTCGAGTCAGGAAGGACGCCCTCTTGACGCCTGGTGCCCAGGAAGGACCCTTCCTGACACCGAGGGGCGGGCCTGGGGCAGGATGGCGAGGTGATCGAGGTACCAGCGGCCGTCCGGGCCAAGGCGATGGTGCACGGGGCGCGGCAGTGGCTCGAGGATCTCCCATCGTTGGTGGCCGACCTGGAGCGCGCGTGGTCGGTGACGGTCGGCCGGAGCTTCCCCGACGCGACCGAGGCGTTCGTCGCCGAGGCCGTCGCCGCCGACGGTACGCCGGCCGTGCTGAAGCTGGTGATTCCTCGCGACGGGGGCGCCCACGCCGCCCACGAGATCAGCGTGCTGCGGCTGGCCGACGGGCAGGGGTGCGCGCGGCTGCTGCGGGCCGACGTCGAGCGCGGGGCGCTGCTGCTCGAGCGGTTGGGCCGGTCGCTGTATGACCTGGGGCTGCCGGTGCCGCGCCAGCACGAGATCCTCTGTACGGTCGCGCAGCGGGTCTGGCGACCCGCCCCGGACGCCGGCCTGCCCACCGGCGCCGACAAGGGTCGATGGCTCGCCGAGTTCATCACGGCGACGTGGGCCGAGCTGGACCGACCGTGTGCCGAACGGACGGTCGCGCACGCGCTGTCCTGTGTAGAGAGACGGATCGCGGCCCACGACGACGAGCGCGCGGTGCTGGTCCACGGCGACGTGCACGCCTGGAACGCCCTCGAGGCCGTCGGCGGAGAGTTCAAGCTGGTCGATCCCGACGGCCTGCTGGCCGAGGCGGAGTACGACCTCGGCGTGATCATGCGGGAGGACCCGGTCGATCTCCTACAGGGGGAGCCGTACGACCGGGCGGTCCGGCTCGCGCGCCTGACCGGACGCGACCCGGCCGCGATCTGGGAGTGGGGCGTGGCGGAGCGCGTCTCGACCGGGCTGTTGTTGACCCGCATCGACGTGCAACCGGTCGCGCGCCAGATGCTCGCGGCCGCCGACCGCATCGCTCAGAGCAGCCTGTGACCTCGGACGACGGTCGCTGGCGCGCGGGGCGGGGTAGCCTCGGTTGGTGTTCTCGCCTCACGGCCCGTCTTTGCGGGAGCTGTGCGTCCAGGCGCTCTCCTCGGTCGAGCGCGGCTACGACCTGCTCGCGCCGAAGTTCGACTACACGCCGTTTCGCACTCCGGAGAGCATCCTCGGCGCGACGACCGCCGTGCTCTCCGAGCTCGGGCCGTTCGACCACGGACTGGACGTGTGCTGCGGGACCGGCGCGGGCATCCAGGTTCTCACGGCGGTGTGCCGGGGACGGATCACGGGCGTCGATTTCAGCGCCGGCATGCTCGCGCAGGCGCGCCGCGCACATCCGCAGGCTACGTGGGTGCGCGCCGACGCCCGTGCCCTCCCGTTCGCCGCGGACTTCGACCTCGCGGTCACCTTCGGCGCGCTCGGGCACTTCCTGCCGGCCGAGCGGTCCACCCTCTTCGCGGGGGTGCACCGCGCGCTGCGGCCGGGCGGGCTCTTCGCGGTCCCGGTCGGTACGGTGCCGCCGGTGACCTCGGTCGGCTACTGGGCCACGCTGGGATTCGATCTGGCCATGCGGGTCCGCAACGCCGTCTGGCGGCCGCCGTTCGTGATGTACTACCGGACCAACCCGTTGCCCGCCGTCCGGGACGACCTGAGCCGGGCGGGCTTCACCGTGACGACCGTCGCGTTGGCCGCGCTGGGCGTGCGCCGCAATGGCGACCCACGCTGCTGGCTCGTCCTCGCGCGCAAGCCGGCGGACGCGTCCTGACCGGCCGCCGCCCAGACAGGTAGCGGCCCATGAGCCTGTTGCGCCCGCTGTTCGGTCGACATCCCATCGCCAAGTGGGCGGCACTGTGATCGGCGCACGTCACGGGACGCGGAGCTCGTGGAGGGGGTCGCGACGGGAAGCGATGACGGCAGGGAGGAGCGCGGCGAGGGTAGCGGTGAGTATGGCCGCGATGGCGACGGCGGCGGTGAAGGAGGCGTCGGGGATGGGCTGTCTGGCGCCGGCGAGTCCGACGAGCGCCGTGACGACGCCCACGGCCGCGCCGAGGACTGCGAGTAGGGCGACCTGGCTCAGCAGCAGAGCGATGATCAGCGACTGGGTAGCGCCGAGGGCACGACGGCGGCCGAAGTCCTTGCGTCGCAATGTGACCAGGGTCAGGTTGTTGACCGCAACCAGGACGGCAGCGCCGGCGAGGATGGCGAGCACGAGGCTTCGGCCGTAGCTGCCTAGTTCGCCGCTGACGGCGGCCCGGATGGCGGCTAGCTCGGCCGATGTCTCGATGGACACTTTGGTGGGGTCGGTGGGCGTGAGAAGCCCCCGCACGATCTCCTCCACCACAGCGACCTGCTGGGGGGTATCGGCCAGTACGACCAGTACGACGAGGGGATCGTCGGGGTTGGCACCCGCTAACGCCTCGACGGTGGAGGACGGCACCACCACCAAGGGTTCGAGGAACGCGAGGTGAGCGGGAACGGCCAGCTCCCCGACGACGACCAGGCCGCGCCCGTCGTCGGTGACCAGGTCGCCGGTGTTGTCGTGCAGCCCGAGGGCGACTAATGCCCGCGAGGAGGCGAACGCGCGGTCCTCCACGGTCGTGCCGCCGATGGAGGGAAGGGCGACCATAGCGCGGTCGCCGATCGTGCCGTAGGCCCGGCGTGTAGCGACCTTGGGGGCGCCAGGGACGGCGGCGTTGCGGGCATCGACGATGGGGCCGAAACCAGCAACTGCTTCGATTGCATCGACAGCAAACAGTCGGTCGAGTAGTGCTACGGTCAGCCCAGCGTCAGGGTCGGCCCGCACCACGACACTGCGGGTGCCGGCTGCATCGATCCGAGACAGGGCAGCCTGTTCGGCAGCGACCGTCCGGCCGGTGGTGAGCAGTGCGCCCGCGCACATGCCGGCGACCATGACGACGGTGAGCAGGCTCGCCACTGGCTGGCTGCAGGCAGCGGCGTATGCCTCCCGGATCAGCGAAGCGACCCGACCAAGCACACTCACCGTGCGTCCAATGCGATGTGCTGGTCGCAGGCGGCGGCCAGGGCAGGGTCGTGCGTGGCGATGACGACAGCGGCGCCGCCATCGGCGTGCTCGCGTAGCGCTTCAACCACGATGGCGCTGGTCGCGGGGTCGAGATTGCCGGTCGGCTCGTCAGCGAGCACCACCCGCGGGTTGGTGAGCAGCGCGCGGCAGAGGGCTATGCGCTGGGCTTGCCCACCGGAGATCTGTCCCGGCTTGTGGGTGGCTCGCAGCTGTACGCCAAACCGTTCCATCAGCCGATGGGCAGCGGAGATGGCGTCACGGCGCGGCTGGCCACGATAGAGCGCGGTCTCCACCACGTTATCCAGCACTGTACGGGTGGGGTCCAGCGCGGCGTCCTGGAAGACGAACCCAAAGTGGTGGGCGCGTAGCCGGGCGCGTTCTCGGTCCGGCAGGGCGTGTACCGGTGTCCCGTCGAGGAGAACTGCCCCGCCCACCGGGCGCAGCATTAGCCCCAGCAGATACAACAGAGTCGACTTGCCGCAACCAGAGGGGCCGGTCAGCGCGGTCACTGAACCGCTCGGAAACTCTACGCTGAGGTCACGGACGACCATCTCCCCGTTCTGGTAGCCGAAGCTGAGCAATTCAGTTGCGAGGAGACTCACTGCAACGCTCCGAGCGAGAGTCTGCCCGGCGTACGCACGCGGACGCCTTCGTCGATGCCCTCTACGACAACCAGCCCCGATGCCCCAGCCACCACGGTCACTGGCCGGAACTCTCCTGACTCCAGCACGACCCCAGGCCGGCCATCTGCGGAAGTAACCACCGCCGCCGCCGGTACCGTCACACCCTCGACCTCCGGCACGACATGGATCACGCAGGGCAGTAGCACAGTCTCACCGAAAGGGATGCTCACGCAATCGTCAGCGCAGATCGGCGCACCGTCGACCCCACCTAACTGGGCGGTTGGGACCTGGGATGCGCCCGTGGTTACCGCTGTCACCTCCGCCGCCCAGGATCTCCCATCGACGAAAATATCGACCCTCATACCCGCCGCGACCAGCCGCGACTGGTTCTCCGGCAACGCGATCGAGAACACCGGCGTGGCCGGCAGCACTTGTACGATCGGTTCGCCACCCGAAAGCACCTTGCCCACGGCCAACTCCGGGGCCAGTGCCAAACGGGCTGGCAGCGACGGCACGAAGATGATGTCGCCTCGGCGCACGATGCCGTCGACCGGCACACCTAGGTCCCGCTGCCACGCCCGTACTGCGGAGTTGACTGCCGCGTCAAATATGCCGTCGGGGTCGCCCGCCGCGTAGCCCAGCGCCGTCAGCATCGCCTGTATCTGAGCCACGTCGTCGCCCCGCACGCCCTGCGCGACGTCCCGGAACGCCGGCACCGCCCCGGCCGCTACCACCACTGGACGAAGGTCGACGGAGTACAGCCGCGTGCCCGGCTCGACCAAGACCCCGTCCGACAGGTCGACGCTAGTCACTATCCCGGATGCCTGGTTAGCGAACTCCGCCTCCGCTGCCCACACGGCCGAGGTGTTCAGCCGGAGCGTCTGCCCCACTGTGCCCCGCTCGGCCGTCACCAGCGTGTACCCAGGCGAGTCCAGTACATTCGCCGGCGGGTTCAGCACCCGCAGCACTGCCCACGTGCCGAGCGCACCCGTCGCCAAGGCCGCCAGAATCCAGCCGACCAATGCTGGCCGCACCGGCGCAACTCGCACCATGGCCGCCGACCCACGCTCTCCTCGTTCCGTGCCCGCAACTCGCCGGCACATGAAGACGTACGGTGTGCAGGCGAGTTGCGGGCAGTTACACGACTGTCACCAAGTGGACGGTTGGGGGCATGCCGCCTCGGCCTCCTGAACCTCAGCGGCGCTCCCAGCCATCTCCAACAGCTCAGTGTAGGGAGCCCAGTCTGGCAACTCGCCACCGACGAGCGTCTCGACGTACGACTGCCGGCTTGGGGGGTCCGAGATATCGTACCCCAGACCGCGCAGGCATTCGGCGCTTGCCACCAACTTGTCGTAGAAGTTGCTCGCCTGCTCTTCCGTCACGGCCAACTCTTCGTAGCCGAACTGAGCCCGGCATGCCGCAACGTCCGCGTCGTACTGGTCGCTCTGCTCATCCGGGTATCGGCTGCTGTACGTGCCGTCTGGATTCCGCTGCACATCCCAGCCCTTCGCCGCGAGACAGTTGACCATGTTGGTCGCGTAGTCGCTGGTTGGGTCCGGCTGGGGATCGGGAGCGGACTTGCCCCCCGAACAGCCAGCCAGGGCCATCGCCGCGACGGCTGCAATCAATGCGACGAAGAGTCGATGCTTACCAATCATAGGAGGCAAGATACTCCCGACTTGTCGTTCTCTTGGATGGTGCCGTAAACCTCCCAGCCCTGGACGTTGTAGTACTTGTACCAGTAGCGGGTCAGCGGGGGAAGGCCGGTACCAAAGTCCACCCGATCCCATATTCCACCGACCATCTTGCGGTGGTAGACGGTGCCGGCGGCGTAGTTGTAGGTAGTGACGAACCGCTGCGGCGGACCCGGCGGGCAGGAGTAGGCACCGCCAGTCTTGATCGTCGCGTGTGCCGGACTGGCGCCCAGCCCGACCACGACCGTGACCGCCGCCGCGAGCGCGATCAGCCCGTGGACGAGCCTGC
>JADGGF010000759.1 GCA_019690055.1 Micromonosporaceae bacterium | reverse complement strand
GCGACCGTGTTGGCCTGGACGTCCGGGTAGTCGCGCGCCAGCTGGCCGTGCTCGACGAGCAGGGCCCGGCGCTCCGCCTCGGGCAGGAGATACCATTCATAGGAACGTACGAATGGATAAACACACAGATACGTACGCGGCTCCTCGCCGGCCAGGAAGGCCGGGACGTGGCTGCGGTTGAACTCCGCGGGCCGGTGCAGCCCGGCATTCGACCAGACCGGCGCGAGGTGCAGGCCGAGCCGCGTCCGGCGCAGCCGACCGTACGCCTCCTGCAACGCGTCGATGGTCGGCGCGTGCCACCACACCATGAGGTCGGCGTCGGCCCGCAGCCCCGAGACGTCGTACGTGCCCCGGACCACGACGTCCTTGGCCGCCAACTGGTCGAACAGCTCGTCCACCTCGCGCACCGCGTCCTCACGGGACGCCCGGTCGAAGGCGGCGGCGACCCGGAACACCGAGTACATCGTGTACCGGATGGTTGCGTTGATCGCGTCCAGATCGGGGTGGCTCGCCTGCTTTGCCGTGCTCATGCTGGCCATCCTGCCACCTGCGGCGAGGCCGGCGGTCAGGGCCATACGTCCTTGTGGCCGACCTAATCGTGAAGCGCCCGATCGTGAAGCGCCTGCCACACCTGCTCGGCGGCCGCCTGTCCCGACCGGACGCAGGCGGCGATCCCCACCCCGTCGAAGGCGGCGCCGGCCAGGGCCAGCGTCGGCGGCAGGGCCGACCGTACGGCCGCGACCCGCGGCACGTGGCCCACCCCGTACTGTGGCAGCGCGCCACCCCATCGGGTGACCCGCGCCGCCCGCGGGGCCGGCAGTGGGGCGCCGACCAGCTGCGGCAGCTCTGCCCGGACCAGGTCGACCAGGCTCTCATCGGTGAGCTGGAGTACGTCGTTGTCGCCGTATCGGCCCAGCGACGCCCGCACGATGACGGCCTCGTCGCTCAGGTGGGGCCACTTCGTCGTCAGGAACGTCGCCGCCTTCACCGCGTACCCCTGACCGGCCGGCACCAGGAACCCGGACAGCGGCGGCAGAACCGTCCCGGCCGGCAGGGCGAGCGTCACCAGGGCCACGCTCGCGTAGGGCAACTCCCCGACGGCCTCGGCCGCCCCCGCGTCGACCGCCCGCAGCAGCCGGGCCGCCGGTGTCGCCGGCACCGCGACGACGACGGCATCGGCGTCGATCTCCGACTCCCGCCCTGCCGCGCCCGTACGCACCCGCCAGCCCGACGCCGCCCGCTCGATGGCGCGCACCGTCTGGCCCAGCCGCACCTGCGACCTCGCGGCCGCAGCGACCGCGGCGACGTACCGGCTCAGCCCACCGGCGACGCTCGCGAACACGGGCGTGCCCGCCGGCCGCGGCGCCGCCCGCATGGCCCGCACCACCGCGTCGCGGAGTGTGGTCGACTCCTGGGCCGTCCGGTGCAGGCCGGGGACGGTCGCCTCCAGGGACAGGTCGTCGGC
>JADGGF010000090.1 GCA_019690055.1 Micromonosporaceae bacterium | reverse complement strand
CGATTAATGCGCGGCGCGTGGGGGCGGAGATGTTTTAAAGAGACAGGCACGGCGCTCATCCCGGTCGGCTCGAGGGCGCAGGCGGCGGCCATCTCGCGACCCCGAACGGCCGCGAAGGTCACCGCGGCCTCGGTGGACAGCACCCCGGCGAGCGCGGCTGCGGCAACCTCGCCGACGCTGTGCCCGACCACGACCACGCGGTCGCCGGGGACCTCGGCGATGGGCAGATGCTCGGCGGCGAGCAGGGCCGCGCTGACCAACAGCGGCTGGGTCTTGGCGGTGTCGCGGATCTCCTCGGCGTCGGCCTGGGTACCCAGGTGCACCAGGTCGGTCCCGGCCAGGGCCGACCACGCCCGCAACCGCTCTTCGGTGCCGGGAAGGTCGAGCCAGGGGGCCAGAAAGCCCGGCTTCTGCGAACCCTGTCCCGGGGCGAGTACGGCGAGCACGGCTCGACTGTCCCGGATACCAGAGGGTCACTTCGCGGTCGTCATGCACCAATCTCTACGACGAAAGTTGGAGGTTTCCTCCAAAGAGCATCGCGCTGTGATCATGCTTGGCTATCCCTCTGCGGGCCGGCCTGATGCGCGCGCCGGGACCACCCGTCGGCATGGGGCGGCCGTTTGTGCAGGTCAGAAGGGGCCGCCACCGGTCAGGGATGCGACGCTGTCGATGGATCGAGCCGGCCGATCGTCAACGCGATGTGCAGCGTGAACGCCTCCCGCGCCACGGTGGGTGACAGGCCTGTGATCTCGCCCACACGGCGCAGGCGGTACCGGACGGTGTTCGGGTGCACGTAGAGGGCCCGGGCGGTGCTCTCCAGGACCCCGCCCGTGGCGAGGAACGCGTCCAGCGTCTCCAGCAGCTCGCCGCCAGCCCGAACCAGCGCGCCGTAGATCTCCTGCCGCAGCACACGCCGCGCCGCTACGTCCCCAGCCAGCGCCCGCTCCGGAAGCAGGTCACCGGCGAAGACCGGACGGGGCGCGGCCGGCCAGGCCGGGGCCGCGCGGAGGGCGGCCAGCGCGGCTCGGGCAGACTCGGTCGCCTCGGCCAGGGTGGGCACCGCCGGGCCGACCGTCACCGGTCCCTCGCCGAAGGCGGTGATCAGCTTCTCGGTGGCGGCGAGGGGGTCGGCCGCGCCCCCGAGCACGAGGACCAGGGTGCTGCCCTGGACGCCGCCGATCACGTCCAGCCCCATCCGTCGGGCGAGTCGGTGCACCGTGTAGAGCACCGCGGGCGCGTCGCCGCCGGGGGAGGGGCCGACCGCGACCGCGACCGGGGTGCGGTCGTCCCACCCCAGGGCCGCCGCGCGGCTGGCCAGCTCCTCGGGCGCGTCGGCCCGCACCACCGCGTCGACGAGCTGCGCCTGCAGCCGGGCGTCCCAGCTGCCGCGCGACTCGGCGGCGCGGGCGTAGACCCGGGCGGCGCTGAACGCCACCTCCCGGGAGAACCGCAGGATCGCCTCCATGACGGCGGTCTCCTGCCCCGGGGCAGCGAGCGAGGCCACGCGCTCTTCAACGACGTCGATAGTTACCTCGATGAGCTGCACCGTCTGTTGCAGGCTGATGGCGCGAGCCAGCGTGCGGGGTGCCGCCTCGAAGATCTCGTCCGCCAGCTCCTGGGTCCGGCGCAGGTCGGGGCGGGTGTCCTCGCCCCGGCGCCCCCGGTTCGCCTGGGTGTCGCGCAGCCAGGCCACGAAGGCCCGCACCCCCGCCTGGGCCACCAGCATCACCCACGAGCGCTGGTCGGCCGGCAACCCGCGAAACCACGGCAGGACCTCGTCCATCCGGGCGACGCTCGTGGTGGCCAGCGCTCCCGCGGCCCGCTCGATCGCGCGGATACTCTCCTCGATGCCGTCGGCGGTCACGGCCCCGACTCAGGCGCCCGCTGCGGCATCGGGGCGCACGCCGTCGCGGATGGTGCGGAGGTGACGCAGCAGCGTATCCAGGTCCGCGGCGGAGAGCCGGCTCGTGAGCCACTTCTCGGCCAGGTCGAGGTACGCCGGCAGCGCCTCGTCGAGTCGGTTCAGGCCGTCGGCGGTGATCGCCGCGAAGGCGCCCCGACGGTCGGTCGGGCAGGCCCGTCGCTCCACCAGACCGTCGCGCTCCAGGCGGTCCACCACCCGCGTGATGCCGCTCGTCGTGAGCAGAGTCTGTGCGGCCAGGTCGGTCATGCGCATCGCCTGCCCGGTGGCCCGAGCCAGGTGCAGCAGCACGTCGAATTCGGCCGGCGCCAGCCCGTGCTGGGCCGTCTCGGCGTCCAGCTTCGCCGACAACCCGCCCGCAGTCTCGAGCAGCAGGTCGACCGCCGCGAGGCGCGGGTCGGCCAGGCGCTCCTCGATGGTGCCTTCGGCGCGCGGGTGCGGCCGTGTCGTCATGCCGACCAGTGTAGGCGCCGCGCCGTCGCCTCCCTACGTTGATCTAGGGCTTGGAGTGGTGAGTGGATCTTCAACCACCACCTCCAAGCCCTAGATCAACAAGGGTTGGCGGGCGGTCAGTGGGTCACGGGCGTCGCGGCCCGGTACCGGTCGATCGCCGCGCGCAGCCGGCTCTGCGTCCGCTCGCGGCCGAGGACGGCCAGGGACTCGAACAGCGGCAGCCCGACGCTGCGACCGGTCACCGCCACCCGGACGGGAGCCTGGGCCTTGCCGAGCTTGAGCCCCCGGGCCGCGCCCACGCTCTCCACAGTGGACTTCAGCGTCTCGGCGTCCCATGTAGACAGCGCGGCGAAGGCGTCGGCCACGTCGGCAAGCAGGTCGCCGGCGCCGTCCTTGGTCGCCTTCTCCCAGGCGGCCTCGTCGATCGAGAGCCGGTCGTCGGGCAGGAAGAGGAAGTCGACCAGGTTCACCACCTCGCTGAGCACCGACACGCGGGTCTGCGCCAGCTCGGCGACCGCGGCGAAGGCGGCCGGGTCGTACTCCTCCGGCTGCCAGGGGGCGACGCGTACGCCCCCCACCTCACCGGTCAGCCACGGCGCGCACGCCTCGATGAACTCCTCAGTGGACAGGGCCCGGATGTACTCGCCGTTGAACGCCCGCAGCTTCTTCTCGTCGAAGAACGCCGGGGAGGGGTTGACGTCCTCCAGCCGGAACTCGGTCTCGATGACCTCCCAGGGCACGATCTCCCGGTCGCCGCGCGGCGCCCAGCCCAGCAGCATCAGGTAGTTGCGCATCGCCGCGGGGAGGTACCCCTCGTCCCGGTAGGCCTCCAACGCGACCTTGTCGCGGCGCTTGGATAGTTTCTGCCGCTTCTCGTTGACCACCACGGGCACGTGCGCCCACACCGGCGGCGTGTGGCCGAGCGCCTCCCACAGCATCTGCTGCTTGGGGGTGTTGGGCAGGTGCTCCTCGGCCCGGATCACGTGGGTGATCCCCATGGCGATGTCGTCGACGACGTTGGCGAGCAGGAAGACGGCCGAGCCGTCGGCCCGGGCGATGACGAAGTCTTCGATGGTCGCGTTGTCGAACGTGGGTCGTCCGCGCACGAGGTCGACCACGACGGTCTCGCCCTCGTCAGGCGTACGGAAGCGCAGCGCGGTCTTCTCACCCTTGGGCAGGTTGCGGTCCCGGCAGTACCCGTCGTACCCGCGCACCTGGCTCCCCGCCGGGGCCCGCAGCGCGACATCCTCGCGGGTGCAGTCGCAGTAGTACGCCCGGCCGGCCTGGTACAGCTGCTCGGCCGCGGCGGCGTGCGCCTCGGCGTACGCCGACTGGAAGTACGGACCCTCATAGGTGCCGCGCTTGATGCCGATCCAGTCCAGCGCGGAGATGATGCCCTCCACCCACTCGGGGCGGTTGCGGGACGCGTCCGTGTCCTCGATGCGTAGCACGAACTGGCCGCCGTGCTGGCGGGCGAAGACCCAGTTCTGCAGCGCGGACCGCGCTCCGCCGACGTGGAAGATTCCGGTGGGAGATGGGGCGAACCGTACGCGTACCGTCACATCAGTGAGCCTATCGGCGGGTCAGGAAGGACTGACTCCTGACGTCTGGTGCACCACACGGCGTCCTTCCCTGATACCCCCCGACCCTGACACCGGCCGACCTGGATGCCACCAAAAAGGACAATTCTTCCGCAACACTGGCGGACTGCCGTCAGTTTCAGCCTGTCGTGGCGTCTGCGCTATACAGTGGGACGCTGGCTTGGATTATTGCGTCGTCAACGACTAACACGATAGGCAACCGGACGTCAGGCCCTGTGCGTTCTCATAAGCATCGGGCTCTTCAGCGTCGGGGGATGACGGGGAGGATAAATGGCCAGGAGGGCTGGGCTAGCAGACGTGGGTCGAGGCCATCGGAGCAGGCTGGCCCTGGCGGCGTTCGTGGCGCTCGCGACCCTCGCGGGCTGTTCGACCAACGCAACGTGGCGCGAGCCGGGAGGGGGCGACGTTGCGACGCCGACCAAGCCGCCGCTGACCCTGGTCTTCAGCCATGACGAGGGCGAGGCCAACGTCTCGCCGGGCAAGCCGGTCACCGTGCAGGCCTTCGACGGCACCCTCGAGACCGTCACGCTGTCGTCGAACATCGGTGAGGTCCCGGGCGAGTTCAACGAGGACCGCTCGATGTGGCGGTCGCTGGAGGACCTCGAGTTCGGCAAGGTCTACACGCTGTCGGTGTCCGGTCTCGGCGCGGACGGCACCCCGGTCGAGGAGACACGGACGTTCACCACGGTCAATGTGAAGCCTGGCTACTACTGGAACGTCTACCTGGTGCCGCACCGGTACTTCGGTGGGGAACTCAACGGCGGCACGTTCGGTATCGGCCAGCCCATCGTGGCCGAGTTCGACGACGCGGTGGACCGCAAGGTGGCCGAGGCGACGCTCACCGTCACGACCAACCCGCCGGTGGAGGGCGCCTGGCACTGGATGAGCGACACCGAGGCGCACTGGCGGCCCAAGGAGTACTGGAAGCCGGGCACGACCGTCACGGTGACGGCCAACATTCTCGGGGTCCCGCTGACCAGCCCGGTGGGTGGCCGGACGCTCTACGGCCAGGAGAACAAGACCGCCACGTTCACGATCGGGTCCTCCAAGGTCGCCAAGATCGACAACAACACGAAGCAGATGGAGGTCTACGTCGACGGCCAGCTCGTCAAGACCATGCCGGTGAGCCTCGGCCGGGAGAACGGCTACCGGTCCATCGACGGTCGGTGGCACGACTGGCGTACGCCCAGTGGCGTCATGGTCGTGACCGAGAAGCAGAACCCGGTGGTGATGCGGCCGGACCTGCCGAAGGACGACCCCCAGTACTACGAAGAGGTGATCCCGCTGGCTACCCGGATCACCGACAGCGGTATCTACGTCCACGCCGCCCCGTGGAGCGTGAACGACCAGGGCGTGCGCAACGTGTCGCACGGCTGCATCAACGTCTCGACCCCCAACGCCCAGTGGTTCTACGACAACTTCGGTCCCGGTGATGTCGTGGAGATCGTCAACACGGGCCTGAACGTCGACGTGCGGGACGGTCTGGGCGACTGGAACCTGTCCTGGGACGACTGGCTGGCCGGAAGCGCCCTGTAGTTCGGTGCTCGCTCCGCCCGATTGTCCCTCGCTGCGCTCGGGCGAGCCCGGCTCCTAGTGAGGCTTGCGCTTCCTTCGTCGTTCGCTCGTTCCTTAGTCCAGCGCAAGCCGTCGCCGGGCTGGCGCTCGCACCGGCCTCGGGCCCTTGGTGCGTGGCCTTGCCTCGTCACTTCGGTCGTTGGCCGACGTCGGTTCCTCAGTCCAGGCCACGCGGCCCGAGGCCGTAATCCTCGGTGCTCGAGCGATTGATCAGCCGGGGAGGAAGGAGAAGCGGACCTGGCGGGTCGGGTTGTCGCCGTTGGTGTCGACCAGGCAGATCGACTGCCAGGTGCCCAGGGCGATCCGGCCACCGATCACCGGCAGGCTCGCGTAGGGCGTCACGAAGGCGGGCACCACGTGGTCGCGACCGTGGCCCGGCGATCCGTGGCGGTGCCGCCAGCGTCCGTCGGCGGGCAGCACCGAGTCCAGCGCGGTGAGCAGGTCGTCGTCGGAGCCGGCGCCGGTCTCGATGATCGCGATGCCGGCGGTGGCGTGGGGGACGAAGACGTGCAGCAGTCCGTCCCCCCGTCCCCGGACGAAGGCCGACGCCCGGTCCGTGATGTCCACGACCGTCGCCTGGGACCCGGTTCGTACGGTGATCACCTCGGTGTCCATAATTCCTCGCCGTCTAGCTGGGAATCCTCGCCGTCTGCTGGTGGGTGAGGGCGGTTCGGTCGAGACCAATGCCCGGGGGTCGGCCAACAGTCGTCGGCCATCGGTCAGCCGCCGGGTCAGCCCTCGTTTCGGTGGTGTCCCCCCTACTGGTGGGTAGGTGTGCTGCTCGTCGCGTCAGGTACGGGATGGCGTGACGGAAGGGACGGCCGAGAGGCAGGATAGCGAGGAAGACCGACTGTCTCCGGCGACCCCGGAGCCGACCTTCCGAAGGAACGCCCTGTGCGCAGCGACGATGCGCTCTTCTCAACCGAGGAGCCACAATGACAGCACGCAAGCGGCCTGTGATCTCCGACGGCCTGCCGAGCCAGCTCCCCGACATCGATCCCGAGGAGACCCTCGAGTGGACCCAGTCCCTCGATGGCGTCGTGGCCACCGGCGGCCGCCAGCGTGCCCGGTACGTGATGTTGCGCCTGCTGGAGCGGGCCCGGGAGCACCAGGTGGGCGTGCCCCCGTTGACCACCACGGACTACATCAACACCATTCCGCCGGAGCGCGAGCCCTGGTTTCCCGGGGACGAGGCGGTGGAGCGGCGAATCCGCGCATGGGTGCGGTGGAATGCGGCGATCATGGTGCACCGCGCCCAGCGGCCGAACATCGGGGCCGGTGGACACATCTCGACATTCGCCAGCTCGGCGAGCCTGTACGAGGTCGGCTTCAACCACTTCTTCCGGGGCAAGGACCATCCGGGCGGCGGTGACCAGGTCTTCTTCCAGGGGCACGCCTCGCCCGGCATCTACGCCCGCGCGTTCCTCGAGGGGCGCCTGACCGAGGCTCAGCTCGACGGGTTCCGGCAGGAGCTCTCCCACGCCGGGGCCGGCGGCGGGCTGCCGTCCTATCCGCATCCGCGGCTGATGCCCGACTTCTGGGAGTTCCCCACGGTATCGATGGGTCTGGGGGCGATCAACGCGATCTACCAGGCTCGGTTCAACCGGTACCTGCACCACCGGGGCATCAAGGACACCAGCGACCAGCACGTCTGGGCCTTCCTCGGTGACGGCGAGATGGACGAGCCCGAGTCGATCGGCGCGCTGGGCATCGCCGCCCGCGAGGAGCTGGACAACCTCACGTTTGTGATCAACTGCAACCTGCAGCGCCTGGACGGGCCGGTCCGCGGCAACGGGAAGATCATCCAGGAGCTGGAGGCGCTCTTCCGCGGGGCCGGGTGGAACGTCATCAAGGTGATCTGGGGTCGGGAGTGGGACCCGCTGCTCGCCGCCGACACCGACGGCGCGCTGGTCAACCTCATGAACACCACGCCGGACGGGGACTACCAGACGTACAAGGCGGAGTCCGGGGCGTACGTCCGCGAGCACTTCTTCGGTCGCGACCCGCGCACGCGCAAGATGGTCGAGCACATGACCGACGAGGAGATCTGGAACCTCAAGCGGGGCGGCCACGACTACCGCAAGCTCTACGCGGCGTACAAGGCGGCGATGGAGCACGCCGGCCAGCCCACGGTGATCCTCGCCAAGACCATCAAGGGCTGGACGCTGGGCTCCAGCTTCGAGGCGCGCAACGCCACGCACCAGATGAAGAAGCTGAGCCTGGCCGACCTCAAGGCGTTCCGGGACCGGCTCAACCTGCCCATCCCCGACTCGGCCCTGGAGGCCGACCCGTACCGTCCGCCGTACTACCACCCGGGCGAGAAGTCCGAGGAACTCGCCTACATGCGGGAGCGCCGGCGGGCGCTGGGCGGCCCGGTGCCGTCGCGGCGCACCCGGTCCAAGCCGCTGCCGATCCCGCCGTCGGACGCGTTCGGCGACCTCAAGCGGGGCTCGGGCAAGCAGAAGGTCGCCACCACGATGGCCTTCGTCCGGCTGCTCAAGGACCTGATGAAGGACAAGAATATCGGCAAGCGTTGGGTGCCGATCATCCCGGACGAGGCGCGCACCTTCGGCATGGACTCGCTGTTCCCGACCGCGAAGATCTACTCGCCCCACGGGCAGCAGTACACGCCGGTGGACCGGGAGCTGTTCCTGTCCTACCGGGAGGCCGTCGACGGCCAGATCCTGCACGAGGGCATCAACGAGGCGGGGTCGGTGGCGTCCTTCACCGCCGCGGGCTCGTCGTACGCCACGCACGACGAGCCAATGATTCCCGTCTACATCTTCTACTCGATGTTCGGGTTCCAGCGCACCGGCGACGGACTGTGGGCGGCGGCCGACCAGATGGCGCGGGGCTTCCTGCTGGGCGCCACCGCTGGCCGGACCACGCTCAACGGCGAGGGCCTGCAGCACGAGGACGGCCACTCGCTGCTGCTCGCCGCGACCAACCCGGCCGTGGTCGCGTACGACCCGGCGTTCGCGTACGAGATCGCCTACATCACGGAGAACGCGCTGCACCGGATGTACGGCGAGAACCCTGAGGACATATTCTACTATTTGACTGTTTACAACGAGCCGATCGTGCAGCCGGCGGAACCGTCCAACCTGGACGTCGACGGGCTGCTGAAGGGGCTGTACCGGTACGCTCCGGCGCCGAACGTCGGGCCGAACGCGCCCCGGGTGCAGCTGCTCGCCTCCGGCACAGGCATGCAGTGGGCGCTCAAGGCGCAGCAACTGCTGGCGCAGGACTGGGGCGTGGCGGCCGATGTCTGGTCGGCCACCTCGTGGACCGAGCTGCGCCGCGAGGCGGTGGCCTGCGAGGAATGGAACCTCCTGCATCCCGGCCAGCCGGCCCGCGTGCCGTACGTGACGCGGGCGCTCTCCGGGGCGCCGGGCCCGGTGGTGGCGGTCTCCGACTTCATCCGGGCCGTGCCGGACCTCATCGCCCGGTGGGTGCCGACCGACTTCACGTCGCTGGGGACCGATGGCTTCGGCCTGTCGGACACCCGGCACGCGCTGCGCCGGCACTTCCACGTCGACGCCGAGTCGATCACGGTCGCGGCGCTGCGCCAACTTGCCCTGCGCGGCGAGGTCCCGGTGGCCGTCGCCGAGGACGCCGCTCGCAAGTACGCCATCCACGACGTGAACGCCGCGCCCGTCGGCGAGACCGGCGGCGAGTACTGACCGGACAACGCGGGCTGGGCCCTGGACGCCGTAGCGTCCGGGGCCCAGCGCGTTTGACCGGGCGTACGGGGCCATCCCTGGCGGGGTCGGGTTACTACGATCATCGCGGTGGATGGATTGTGGTGGCTGGTCGAGGTGGCCGGCCTGGCGGTGTGGTTAGGGCTGCCGATCCTGCTGCTCTGGACGGTGACCTGGTCTCGGAGCGTCCGCATCGGCTTCGGGGCCGCGCTGGTTGTGATCCTGACGATCCTCTATTCGGTCTTTGTCGGGTGGATCGCCGACCCGCGGCAGCCAGAGTGGGCCGAAGCGGCCTTGTTCTGGGGACCCGTGACACTGCTCGCCCGCGGCGTCGCCTGGGCGGTCGATCGGCGCCGGGCCCGCCGCGCCCCGAACGCGGGGGCGGCCGGCGGGGAATCAGCGGCGCGGCGGCGCTGGGGTGCCGTGCTAGCGGCCGGCATCACCGCCTTGTCGGTCTGTTGCGGCGTCTGTTTGTTCAGCTGGGTTGCCGAGTTCGTCGATCTGCGCCTCACCTCGCCGGACTCCTTGCTGGTGCTGCCGTTGCCCGAGGATCTGACGCTGATCTCGGTCGACCGGGGGTGCGGCTCGGGGCAATGCTCCGACATCTACCTCATCGGCTCGCCGGACGGCGTCTCCTCAGACGAGGTCGCGGAACGGCTCTGGGCGCATCTCGAGACGACCAAGGGTTGGCAGCGGCTGCGGGACGACGCTGGGTGTCGCCAGCACGGGTGGCTGCTGCGTCATGAGTTCTGTGGGTTCATCCGGAACGAGCCGGGCCAGCCGGACGGGACGCTGCGATTCCACGTCTCGGGCGCGCTAGCCGTCGCCACACCAGCGACCCCGGCGGGAAGTGTCGGTCGCGTGGGTACGGTCGGGTTGTGGTGACCTTCGAGGACGTGCGGCGGGTGGCGATGTCGCTGCCCCGCACGGAACTGCACGTGATCCGGGGACGGGTCAAGTTCCGGATCAAGCAGATCGTCTATGTGGCGATGTCGGCCGATGAGACGACGATGGGTTTCGCCTTCCCCAAGGAGGAGCGCGCGGCGCTGGTCGCGGCCGAGCCGGAGAAGTTCTTTCTACCCCGCCCGTCGGACATGCGGTTCAACTGGGTCGAGGCGCGCTTGGCCGCGCTCGACCTCGACGAGATGACCGAGCTGGTCACCGAGGCGTGGCGTATGTGCGTCCCTAAACGCGTGGCGGCGGAGCACCTGGGTTTCTAGCATGCACGGCCCTGGGTCGGGTGCGCGCGGCGCTCGGCGCGATTCCCGGCGTGGCCGCGCTGACGCTGGGTGGCTCATGGACGCCGGGGAGCAGCATCGACTAACTCAGATATCGACATCTGGCTCTACTACGAGCCGGGCCGGCGCCCGGAGTTCGACGAGCTCTACGAGGCGATCGTCCGGCTCGACGATCGCGGCGCGCCCGACGGTCACGGCCGGCACGGCGAGTGGGGTCCGTGGATCAATGGTGGGGTGTGGCTGCGTATCGGCGGGCACAAGACGGACATCCTGCTGCGCGATCTCCGCCGGGTCGAGCAGGTGCTGTTCGCCGTCGAGCGCCGCTACCTGACCAACGAGAAGGGTGGGGTCGCCATCGCCGATCGGTTCCCCACCGCGCTGACCCGGTACGCCGATCGGGTGGCGGCCTCATCACCCGGCTGTCCGGCTCCCCGGAGGACCTGACGGCGGCGCTGGGCCTGCTCCGCACGCTGCACGACGAGGTACTGGCCGTCGCGAACGTGTCGTGATCCTGGGCACTTATGACTGCGCGCACCGTTGCACGGTGACGCTGGATTTATGCGCCGGTCGGAACAATCGCGGCCATGAGACTGTGGTCGGTGGTGGTCGTGCTCGGGTTGCTGGTGTTGACCGGCTGCCGTCCGGCGGCGGACAGCCCGAGCCAGAGTCAGAGTCAGAGTCAGAACGGAACCTGGACCATCGAGTCGGGCGGACAGCAGCGGTCGTACGCGTTGTATGTCCCGGCGTCGGTACCGGACCCGGCGCCGCTCGTGCTCATGCTCCACGGAGCCCTCGGCAGTGCTGATCACTCGGAGGAGTACTACGGCTGGGATGCCGCGGCCGAGCGCTACGGATTTGTGGTTGCCTATGCCGAGGGGCTGGGGCGGGCC
>JADGGF010000758.1 GCA_019690055.1 Micromonosporaceae bacterium | reverse complement strand
ACACATCTACAATCACCACCGGCCCCACACCGCACTCGGCGGACACCCGCCAATCAGCCGTGTCACCAACCTGCGTGAGCAGGACACCTAGATCAACGCCAGGGTGGACGGTGGACGGCGTCGTGGCGTCAGTGCTCCGCGGCGGCCCAGTTGGGGCCGACACCCACGCTGACCTCCAGCGGCACGTCGAGCGGGTAGGCGCCGGCCATGTTGGCCCGCACCAGCTCCTCGAGCGCCTCCCGCTCGCCCGGCGCCACCTCGAAGACGAGCTCGTCGTGCACCTGCAGCAGCATCCGGGACCGCAGCTTGGCGGCGCGCAACGCGGCGTCGATGCGCAGCATCGCCACCTTGATGATGTCGGCCGCCGAGCCCTGGATCGGCGCGTTGAGCGCCATGCGCTCGGCCATCTCGCGGCGCTGCCGGTTGTCGCTGGTGAGGTCGGGCAGGTACCGGCGCCGGCCCAGCACGGTCTCGGTGTAGCCGTCGAGCCGGGCCTGGGCCACGACCGAGCGCAGGTAGTCGCGCACCCCGCCGAACCGCTCGAAGTAGCCGTCCATGAGCACCTTGGCCTCGTCCGGCTTGATGCCCAGCTGCTGGGCGAGCCCGTAGGCGGACAGGCCGTAGGCGAGGCCGTAGTTCATCGCCTTGATCTTGCGCCGCTGGTCGGCCGTGACCTTATCGAGGTCGACCCCGAAGACCACCGAGGCGGTCGCGGCGTGGAAGTCCGCCCCGGACCGAAACGCCTCGATGAGCTTCTCGTCGCGGGACAGGTGCGCCATGATGCGCATCTCGATCTGGCTGTAGTCGGCCGTCAGCAGCGACTCGTACCCGGGCCCGACCGTGAACGCCCGGCGGATGCGCCGACCCTCCTCGGTGCGGATCGGCACGTTCTGCAGGTTGGGGTCAGTGCTGGACAACCGACCGGTCGCCGCCACCGTCTGGTAGAAGGTCGTGTGGATGCGGCCGTCGTCGGAGACCGACTTGAGCAGACCATCCACTGTGGACTTGAGCTTGGAGACGTCGCGGTGGCGCAGCAGGTGCTCGAGCACCGGGTGCCCGGTCTGGGCGAACAGGCCCTGCAGCGCCTCGGCATCGGTGGTGTAGCCGGTCTTGATGCGCTTGGTCTTCGGCAGGCCCAGCTCGACGAAGAGGATCTCCTGCAGCTGCTTGGGCGAACCCAGGTTGAACTCGCGCCCGACCACGGCGTAGGCGGCCTGGGCGGCGGCCTTCACCTCGCCAGCGAAGTGCGCCTCCAGCTCCGACAGGTAGTCGGTGTCAGCGGCGATGCCCGTACGCTCCATGGCGGCCAGCACCCGGGACAGCGGCTGCTCCACCTCACCGAGCAGCCGCTGCGCCGCCGCGGCCGCGTCCGGCCCGTCGCGCCCGAGCTGCGCTTGCACCGCCTCGACGAGGTCGAGCGTGGCCCGGGCGCGGAGCATGAGGTTCTCCTCGACCGCGTGCTCCCCCGGCCCGCCCACGCTGGCC
>JADGGF010000089.1 GCA_019690055.1 Micromonosporaceae bacterium | reverse complement strand
CCCCAGGTGGCCCGCCCCCAGACCATTCCCACCAGGATGGTCAGAGCGGTCAGGCCCAGGCCGATCTCGGCGGCGGCCTGACCGGCCCGATCCCAGCGCGCGTCACCACTGATCAGGTAGTTGATGCTGGCCAGCAGGACCGCGAAGAAGGACAGGTAGGCCGTCCAGGCTGCAGGCACGTGCACATATATAAGTCGATAGACCTCACCCTGGGCGGCGTCGACCGGCGCGACCGCCAGGCCGACGACGAGCCCGGCCGCGCCGAGGCCGGCGGCTGCCCAGCCAACGGCACGCCGATCCGAGGCCGTTGTGCTCGAACGGCCATTGATCAATCGCATGGTCTCCTCACCGATGTGGGGACGGAACTACGTTTACCGTGCCTCTGGTGCACCGGCAGGCGGGGTTCGTTACAGCGGCATCACCCTTTTGCGCTGCGTCGAATCGGTCGTCTGTGAGGCCGGACGGCGACGCCTAACCTGAGCGGCGTGAACAGGAGGCTCCTGGGGCCGGTGGCCGCCGTGCTCGTCGCGCTGTGCCTGGCCGGCTGTGCCGGGAGTGCCCCCTCCACCCTGGATACGGCCGGCACCGGTGCTCGCCGGGTCGAGGGCCTGTGGTGGTTCATGTTCTGGATCTCCGTGGTGGCCGTGCTCGAGGTGCTCCTGCTGCTGGGCTGGGCCCTGTGGCGGCGCCGGCGCGACACTCGCGTCCGGGCTGGCGATGCCATGCCGTTCGTCGGCGTCCTCGGCGTCGGCCTACCCTTCATCGTCCTGGTCGCCGTGTACGGCGTCGGCCTGCGTGACCTGAACGCCCTCATCCGGCCGCCGGCCGGCCCGGAGCTGTCCATCGAGGTCATCGGGCACCGGTGGTGGTGGGAGGTGCGCTACCCCGACACGGCCGGAGCGATCACGGCCAACGAGATCCGCATTCCGGTCAACCAGACCATCCGGATCCGCCTGACCACCGCCGATGTCCAGCACAGCTTCTGGGTCCCCCAGCTGATGCCGAAGACGGACCTCATCGCCGGCCGGGTGAACGAGACCTGGCTTCATGCCGAACGCATCGGCACCTTCCGCGGCGTCTGCGCCGAGTACTGCGGCCTGCAGCACGCCAACATGTCGCTGATCGTGACGGTTCAACCGGAAGAGGAGTTCACGGCCTGGCTGCGTGATCTCGCCGCACCGCCCGCCCGCGACCTGACCGAGCAGCAGCGGCGGGGCCAGGCCGTGTTCGAGGCGGCCGCGTGCGGTGCCTGCCATACCGTGCGGGGGACGACCGCGACCGGAACCATCGGTCCTGATCTCACGACGATCGGCTCCCGGTGGAGCCTCGGCGCCGGCGCCGCCCCGAACGACAAGGGCCATCTCGGTGGCTGGATCGTGAACCCGCAGTCCCTCAAACCGGGGAACCAGATGCCGCCCCAACCGGTGCCCGCCAGCGACCTGCCCGACCTGCTCAGTTACCTCGAGACCCTGCGCTAGACCCGCTGAGGAGCCCCACGTGACCACGACCAGCGCCCAGGCCGTCCCCCGCGCCGTGGCCGTCGCCCGGCTCGAGGAACAGTGGCGGGAGCAGCGGTCGCTGCGCAGCTGGTTCGCGACCGTGGACCACAAGCGCATCGGGCGGCGCTACCTGGTCACCGCCGGCGCCTTCTTCGGGCTCGCCGGGATCGATGCCCTCCTCCTGCGCACGCAACTGGCGCGGGCCGGCGGTGACGTGCTCTCCCCGGACCAGTACAACCAGCTCTTCACGATGCACGGCACGGCGATGATCTTCCTCTTCGCGACGCCGATGCTCTTCGGTTTCGGTAACGCACTGGTTCCGCTGATGCTGGGCGCGCGGGACATGGCGTTCCCGCGCCTCAACGCCTTTGGCTACTGGGTGTTCCTGTTCGCCGGCCTGATCATGTTCAGCAGCCAGTTCCTCGGGGTCGCCCCCAATGGGGGATGGTTCGCGTACGTCCCGTTGACCGACCTGCCCTACTCGCTCGGACGCAACCTGGACGTCTACACCCTCGGCCTGATCTTCCTCGGCGTATCGACCACGGCCGGGGCGATCAACTTCATCGTTACGTCGATCAAGCTCCGGGCACCTGGCATGTCCCTCAACAGGGCGCCGTTGTTCGTCTGGGCCATCGTCGCCACCTCGTTCATGGTCCTCTTTGCCCTGCCGGCGCTCAACGCTGCCAACGCGTTGCTCTTCCTGGACCGCCGGTTCGGCACCCATTTCTTCCAACCGGACGCGGGTGGGAACACGCTGCTGTGGCAGCACCTGTTCTGGATCTTCGGGCACCCCGACGTCTACATCATCGTGCTGCCGGCGCTGGGCATCGTCTCGGCGATTCTGCCCGCCTTCTGCCGGCGCGGCGTCGCGGCCTATCCACTGGTCGTGCTGGCGACCATCACGATCGCGATCATCTCGTTCGGCGTCTGGGTGCACCACATGTTCGCCACGGGGTTGCCCAGCCTCTCCCTGAGCTTCTTCAGCGCGGCCAGCGTTCTGATCACGATCCCATCCGGGATCCAGGTCTTCGCCTGGGTGGCCACGATGCTGTTCGGTCGCATCGTGGTGCGGGTGCCCCTGCTGTTCGTCGTCGGCTTCATCGTCACGTTCGTCATGGGCGGCGTCACCGGCGTCATGTTCGGCATCACCGCCTTCGATATGCAGATCACCGACTCGTACTTCGTCGTGGCCCACTTCCACTATGTGCTCTTCGGGGGCGCCGTCTTCCCCATCATCGGCGGCCTGTACTACTGGCTGCCCGTCCTCACCGGAAAAATGGCCAGCGAGGTCCTCGGCCGGTGGGCCTTCGGCCTTGTCTTCGGCGGCTTCCACCTCACCTTCTTCCCGATGCACCTGTCGGGGCTGTTGGGTATGCCCCGCCGCGTGTACACGTACCCGACCGGGCTGGGCTGGGACCCGTGGAACCTCCTCTCCACGATCGGTTCCTACGTTCTCGCGGTCGGACTGTTGCTGGTGGTGCTCAGCGTGGTCCTCGCCGTCGCCCGCGGTCCCCGGGCGGCTGTCGATCCGTGGGGCGGCGACACCCTCGAGTGGGCTGCCACCACACCGCCCCGGCCCTACAACTTCGCGAGCATCCCCCAGGTGTTCGGCCTGCACCCCGCCTGGGACAGGCGCACGCTGAGCCGGCTCGAGACCGACGAGGTTCTCCCCGGCCACCAGGCGCTGCTCACCAGCGAGCTCGACGCCCGACCTCAACGATTGGTGTCTATGCCTGAGGCGTCCCTCCGTCCCCTGCTCGCCGCCCTGGCGCTCCTGGTCGTCGTGCTCGGCCTGCTGTGGGCGGTGTACTGGTTGGCGATCGCCGGCGTCGTCGCGACGATCGTCGTCGTGGTCGGCTGGCTCTGGCCGCCGCAGCTGACCCGAGCCGAAGCGGAGGCAGCGTGACGGGGAAGCTGTTCACTGAATCCACGGCCCCGGAGGCCCTGGCCGCCGAGCCGGCGCCCCGCAGCACCGGCTGGTGGGGCATGGTCGGGTTCGTCACGACGGAGGCCGCGCTCTTCGCCGTGCTCCTCGGCACCTTCTTCTATCTGCGGTTCCAACACGGCGAGCCCTGGCCGCCCCGGGAAATCGAACGACCGCAGCTCACCGTTCCGCTCATCATGACCGCGGTGCTGCTGCCCAGCAGCCTGCCGGTGGTCTGGGCCGAACGCGGGATCCGCCGCGGCCAACGGTGGCGCCTGCGGCTCGGGTTGGCGGCCACGATCGTGATGGGCCTGACCTTCCTCTCGTTGCAGGTCATGGAGTACCAGACCAAGCTTCGCGAGTTCACCTTCACCACCGACGTCTTCGGATCCTTGTTCTACGCGATCACCGGATTCCACGGCCTGCACGTCGCGGTGGGCCTGCTCATCCTGTCCTGGGTGCTCGCCGCGTCCCTGCGCGGCAGCTTCAGCTCGCACAAGCACGAACGGGTGAGCCTCGCCGCGATCTACTGGCACTTCGTCGACCTGGTCTGGGTCGCAATCCTGTTCACCGTCTACCTGAGCCAGCACCTATGACGACGATTCGGTCAACCGCTCGAGGACGACGACTCGGACCAGCCTTCAGCTGGTTCGGCGTGGTCGGCGGCGCGGTCGCGTGGTCCGTGCACCTCATCGCGGCCTGGGCCGTCGACGAACTCACCTGCGGGGCCGGCCGGGCCACCGTGGCCGGGGTACCGCTCGTGGCCGTCATGTGGGTGGCGGTCATCGTCCCGGCCCTCGTGACCGCGGCCGCCCTCGCCGTCTCCGCCCTGGTCTGGCGGCGCGAGTCCGCGGCCGCCCGGCAGCGAGCGGACCGCGGATACGGCCGCACCGGCATGCTGGGCCTGGTCGGTCTGGGGGCCAACGCCCTGTTCCTGTCGATCATCGTCGCCGGTGGGGCGGCGGTGCTGGTGCTACCGGTGTGTCAACCATGAGCACGGTCGACCCGCTCCTGCTGGCCCACCCACCGTCCGGATATGGCGATGCGTGGATCGAAGTAGCCACCGTCCTTGCCCTCGCCACCCTGGCGGCCGGCTATGGGCGCGGCGTGCACGAGATCTGGGCGCGCCTCGGCATCGGCGCCGTCGTGTCGCGCGCCAGCGTCGGGTCGTTCGCGAGTGCCCTCGTCCTGCTGTATCTCGCCGATCAGGGGCCACTGCACACGCTGGCCGAGGGATCGCTGGCCGGCCACATGACGCAGCACATGATCCTGCTCCTCGCCGGGGGCCTGCTCGCGGCCGGCCGGGCCGGGCTGCCCCTGACCCTGGCCACACCTCACCGCGTCCGTCGCTGGCTCGGGCGTCAACGCGTCGGTCGCCTCGGTGGCTGGTTGCGTCGCCCCCTCCGTCTCGCCGTGGTCGCCGCCACCATCCACACCGCGACCCTGTGGTTCTGGCACCTGCCGCGACCATTCCTGGCCGCGGTCGAGAGTCCCACGGTCCACCTCGCGGAGCACGCGTCGCTCGTCCTCGCCTCCTGGCTGCTGTGGTCCACAGTGGTCAAAGCTCACCGAGCCGACCGGTACGCTGCGGTGGCGTTCTTCCTGCTCGTCACGACGGGACTGGCGGCCACCGCGCTCGCCGCCGTCCTCACCTTCGCTCCGGCCCCGATCTACCCGCCGGCCGCCTTCGGCCCGCCGCCATGGCCGGCCGCAGCGGGCTCAGCAGACATCGATCCCCTGACGGATCAGCAGCTGGCGGGCCTGGTGATGTGGGTGCCGATGGACGTCGTCGTCCTGGGCATCGCCGGGACCGTCGTCCTGCGGTGGCTGACCGCGCTCGAGCAACGAAAGCCGGCCGAGCGTGACCGGCGGCCGGTGGCGAACGGCGGGGGGTGGCCGCGGTGAAAGGACGTGTCATGCTCTCGGCGCTGGCCACGGTCGCCGCCGCGGTCGTCGCCGCGTGCTCGACGCCGCCAACGCCGCCGGCCGAGGTACCCGGGGGTGATCCGGCCCGCGGGGCCCAGCTCATCGCGGAGCTCGGTTGCGGCTCCTGCCACTCGGTTCCGGGAGTTCGCGACGCCCACGGGCTGGTCGGTCCGCCGCTGGACCACTTTGGACGCCGCGCCTACATCGCTGGCGAGCTGACCAACAACGGGGCCAACCTGCAGCGGTGGATCCGCGACCCGCAGTCCGTCGAGCCGGGCACCGCCATGCCGAACCTCGGGGTGAGTGAGATCGACGCCCGCGACATCGCCGCCTACCTGCTGACATTGGAGTGACGACCGTGACGCGCGGAAAGGCGAACAACCGGCGCGGGCCGGGCCGCTCGCGACGCGGCGTCGCGGCCGCCGGCGTCGCCGCCCTCGCTGTCCTCGCCCTGAACCAGCCACCCGCCTGGACCGCGAACCGAGCAGACCAGAGCGCGCGCGAACCGAACGGTCAGCACCTCTACGACCAGAACTGCGCCAGCTGCCATGGCAGCGCGGGCGAGGGCACCCAGCGGGGGCCGAGCCTCGTCGGAGTCGGGCCCGCTGCGCTCGACTTCTACCTCACCACCGGCCGGATGCCGCCAACGGGGGCCCCGACCTCGGACCATCGCGCCCCCGCGTTCACGCCCGAGGAGATCGCCGCCATCGTCGGGTACGCCGCCTCCTTCACCGGCAAGACACCGGCGATCCCCGAGGTACGCCCCGAGAACAGCCAGCGGGGTCTGCGGCTCTATCTCACCTACTGCGCCGCCTGCCACTCGGCCCAGGGCGTTGGTGGCGCGTTGACCGGCGGGCAGGCGGCCAGCGCCCTCGACCGGGCCACCCCCACCCAGATCGGCGAAGCCATCCGGGTCGGGCCGGGAGTCATGCCCGCCTTCACCGCCGATGTGCTGACCGACGTCGATATCAACGCCATCGCAGCCTACATCGGCATTCTTCAAGAACGGGACACCGACAGGGGCGGGCTCGACCTCGGACGGATCGGCCCACTGACCGAGGGCGCGGTGGCGTGGATCGTGGGGCTCGGCACGCTGCTGCTGGTCGTACGGCTGCTCGGGAGGAGGGCGGAATGAGCGCCGAGCCGCTCCGCCAACGGCAGGCGGGAATCCGCATTCGGATCGCGTTCATCGTGGCGACGCTCGCCGGCGCGGCCTTCGCGGTCTGCTACGCGGTCGACGCCGGCGAACAGGCCCTGGGGCTCACCATTGCGCTCGCCTTCGGCTCGATCGCCTACGGCCTCGGCGCCTGGGCGCGCCTGCTGCTGCCCACCGGCGGGTACGTGCAGAGCCGGGAACCGTCGCTGCGTCGCCCCCGCGAGGAGTCACTACTCATCCAGGAGTTCACGGAGGAGCCGAGTCCCGTCAATCGACGGAGCCTGCTCGGGCTGCTCGGGCTGGCCGGCACGACGATCGGCGCGGCGCTGCTGTTCCCGCTGCGCTCCCTTTATCCCCCCGGCCAGCCGGCGCCGCTGACCGAACTGCGACAAACACCGTGGCGGTTCGGCCCGCGCCTGGTCACCACCGATGGGCAGCCGGTCCGTCCCACAATGGTCACGACCGAGGCGACGCTGACCGTGCTACCGGAAGGCAATCTCGAGGCGGGCGACGCACCGGCGTTCGTCGTCCGCGTTCCTGGGCCGGGCCAGGACGGCGGCACCATCCACGCCTACTCCCTGCTCTGCACTCACGCCGGGTGTCCGGTGGCACTCTACGAGTCCACGACGGCTCGGGTCCTGTGCCCGTGTCACCAGTCGGTCTTCGACCTACGGGACGCCGCCAAGCCGATCGCCGGACCGGCGGCGCGTCCCTTGCCGGCACTGCCCATCGCCGTCGACGCCGACGGCTTCTTGCGGGCCACCGGCGATTTCACCAGCCCACCGGGGCCCGGCTTCTGGGGGCGCTGAATGCAACTTCGTCGCTTCTACCGAGTGGTGGACGACCGAGTCGGGACGAGCACGGTCCTCCGAAAGGCTCTGGCGAAAGTCTTCCCCGACCACTGGACATTCATGTTCGGCGAAATCGCCCTGTACTCCTTCATCACGCTCATTCTGACCGGGCTCTTCCTGACCCTGTTCTTCGTGCCCAGTACCGCCGAGACCACCTACCAGGGCGTGTATGAACCCCTCGCCGGCACCGAGATCTCCGCCGCATTCGCTTCGACCGTCTCGCTGAGCTTCGATGTGCGCGCCGGCCTGCTGTTCCGCCAGGCCCACCACTGGTCGGCTCTCATTTTCATCGCAGCGATCGTCATGCACCTTCTGCGGATCTTCTTCACCGCGGCCTACCGGCGGCCTCGCGAGATCAACTGGCTGATCGGCGTGACGATGCTTGCGCTGGCCCTGCTCAACGGCTTCACCGGGTACTCGATGCCCGACGACCTCCTCTCCGGCACCGGCCTACGCATCATCTACTCGGTCATCCTCTCCATCCCGCTGCTTGGTCCGTGGCTCGCCTTCCTCATCTTCGGCGGAGAGTTCCCGGGCGATGCCATAGTTCCGCGGCTGTTCATCACCCACGTGTTCCTGGTGCCGGCCGCGCTGGTGGTGCTCATCAGCGCCCATTTGGCGATTGTCGTGCGGCAAAAGCACAGCCAGTTCCCCGGCCCCGGACGCGGCGAGTCCAACACCGTCGGGAGCCGGTTCTGGCCGGCGTACACCATGCGCACGATCGCGCTCTTCGCCGCGGTTCTCGCGGTCGCCTTCGCGCTCGGTGGCGTGGCCCAGATCAACCCGGTCTGGATCTACGGACCGTACGGACCCGCCCAGGCCACATCGCCGGCCCAGCCCGACTGGTACGTCGCCTGGGGCGACGGCGCGCTGCGCCTCTTCCCACCCGTGGAGTTCACGGTCTTCGGGTACCTCGTACCGGCCCCGTTTCTCCCGGGCGTCGTCGTGGGAGGCCTCATCTTCGTCCTTCTATACGCATGGCCATTTATCGATCGTCGGCTCAGCCGCGACACGGCCACGCACGAATTGCTGCAACGGCCACGGGACCATCCCGTCCGGGTCGCGATCGGCGCCGGCTCGCTCGCGTTCCTGGCGATCCTCCTGATCGCCGCCGTCGATGACGTCATCGCCCGCTTCACCCACCTACCCGTGGTCGCCGTGTTGTGGGTGCTTCGAGTCCTGGCCCTGCTTCTGCCGTTCGTCGTCGGAGCCGTCGCCTACGCCATCACCCGATCGGTACGCGACCGGAGCGCGCCTGACCCCGAACCGACCGCAGCGTCACCGCCCGCCCAGCGGGGCGAGCAGCCCGAGCCGGCCGGCATCGATCTGTGGCACAACCGGCTGAACGAGACGTGGCGCTGGCGCTGGCGCGGACGAGAGGGGAGGGAGTTGATTAGCCACGTGGCGTTCCTCGACCGGGACAGTGCGGTCGCCGGCGCGCAGCTCGCCTACCCGGACACACCCATCGACGACGTTACGCCGCCACCGACTCCCCCGCGACCCATCACGGGTCGCGCCGGATCGGCCCTGCTGGCCATCGCGCTGCTCGCCATCGGCCGTCGTCGTCGCGGGAACGGCCGACGGACGGGACGCTAGGGACGAGCCGGCGCTGGCCAGCCACGCCGACGCGCTGGCCCTCGCCCAACACATCGGGGACCGGTGGGAACCCGCCCGAGCCCTGGTCGGTCTCGGCGACGTCCACGCCCACCGCACCAGCGGGGACGCGACCTCGACCTCGCCCGCGGCTGCTGGCGCCAGGCGTGCGACCTCTTCCCCGATCCCGACCTACCGGCGACCCAGCCGCACTGATCATCCCCGATATCGAGAACCCGTTCTTCACGGCCCTGGCCCGGGGCGTGGAGGACCGCGCCCGGGCGGCCGGCTACTCCGTCGTGCTGTGCAACACGGACGACGACACGGCCCGTGAATCCACGTACATCGACATCGCTCTGGCCGAGCACATGGCGGGCGTCATCCTCGCTCCGGCCGACGAGAACAGTGACGTGGCTGAGCTGCTCGCGCTCCCCGAACCGCCCGACGCCGCCTTCGTCGCGAACAACCTCATGGCCGTCGGCGCACTGCAGGCGCTGCGGGAGGCCGGCCTCGCCCCACCGGAGTTCGGGCTGGCGGCCTTCGGTGACCTGCCCTACGGGTGGCTCGCCCGTGACGGGGTGCGGGTCGTCCCGCTACCGGCCCGCGAACTCGGCGCGGCCGCGGCCGACCTGTTGCTCGACCGGATCGCGGGCGCGGACACGCCGCCCCGAACCGTCGTCCTGCGCACCGGCGACGAGCCGATGATCACCATCGCGGAGCGAGCGCGGTCATGAAAACGTATCTGGGCGTTGACGTAGGTACCTCGAGCGCCAAAGGTGTGCTGGTCGACGAGACCGGCGCAGTCGTCGCCACCGCGATCCGCGAGCATCAGGTGGATCGCCCTCATCCCGGCCACGTCGAGATGGACGGCGAGGTGTGGTGGACCGAGTTCTGCGAACTCGCCACCGAGCTGACCGGCGACGGGGCGCACCCGGTCGCGGCGGTCGGCGTGAGCGGGATGGGGCCGTGCGTGCTGGTCACCGACGAGGACGGACGGCCACTGCGGCCCGCGATCCTGTACGGGGGTCACCCGCACGGCGGTCGCCGGGATCCCTGCGGGCACACCGGTCGTGCTGGGCTCGATCGACGCCTGGACCGAAGCGGTCAGCGTGAACGCCCAGAACCCGGGCGACCTGATGCTCATGTACGGCACGACGATGTTTCTCATCGCCACTGTCGCGCGCCCACTTGCCACACCGTCGATGTGGGGCACCGTCGGTGCCTATCCGGGGACGCGCAACCTGGCCGGCGGCATGGCGACTTCCGGCGCGATCACGGCCTGGCTGCGTGACGTCGCTGGCGCACCGCCCTACGAGGCCCTGCTGGCCGAAGCCGCCGACTCCGGCCCGGGCGCCCGCGGTCTGCTGATGCTGCCGTACTTCGCCGGCGAGCGGACGCCGCTCATGGACCCCGACGCCCGTGGGGTCGTCGCCGGGCTCACCATCAGCCACACCCGCGGTGACCTCTACCGCGCGGCGCTGGAAGCCACCGCGTACGGCGTGCGCCACAACCTGGAGACACTCGCCGCCGCCGGGGCTGAGGTGTCCCGCACCGTGGCCGTCGGCGGCGGGGTGCGCGGCGGTCTGTGGACCCAGATCGTCAGCGACGTGACCGGCCTGACCCAGCTCGTACCGGCCGTGACCGTCGGGGCGAGTTTACGGCGCCGCCTACCTGGCCGCCCGGCGGACGGCCGGCGCGGAGATTGACGCATGGAACAGCCCGGCTCAGGTGGTGACGCCCAACCCCGCGGTGCGCGAACTGTACGACGACCGGTACGCGCTCTACCGCGACCTCTACCCCGCCACCCGCGCGGTGGCCCATGCACTCGCCGAGCGCCAACGCGTCGCCCGGACCGGCCCCGACACCCCCGATGGCGTGTCCTGACCACCATGGCCACCACTACCACCGGACTGCCCATCACCGCACCGCTCACCATCGCACGGAGGACACGATGACCAGCTATGCCTTCCCCGGCCCGATCCACCGGCCGCAGGCCGAGCCCAACACCGCATACCTCATCGCGAGCGGTGACCTGCGCCATTCCGCCAACGTCGCCGGTTGGCCCACGCAGGTGGCCATGGAGACGGCCCTCAGCGCGGTGTTCGCCGAGTTCGGCTGGCGGATCCATCGTGCCCACGCGTTCGACCCCTCAGTGGGGCACGGCTTCATCCACAGCCAGCGCATGGGACTGGAAGTTTTCAAGAACATTCCGGTCGATGCGCCACTCATCGTCGCCGAGGCCGTCTGGCAGTACAGCAACCACGTCCTGGCCGGCCTGCGCACGCATCGAGGACCGATCCTCACCGTCGCCAACTTCGCCGGCGACTGGCCCGGGCTCGTCGGACTGCTCAACCTCAACGCCAGCCTCACCAGGATGGGGGGAGGGCCTGCTCAACAGCGTGCACCGGCCACCCGTCACCTCCCGCGACGGGAGCCGCGTGCTCTGGGACGGTCGGCCCCTGCCTCACTTCAACGAAGTCGACGAAGGCGCCGCCGT